>DASTFP010000256.1:0-16772 GCA_035719865.1 Terrimicrobiaceae bacterium
GACGGACCACAACGGCGCCGGCATTCGCACGCCAGCGCGCTTCCAGTTCCTTGCGAAGATCGTTGGCGGAGGAGCGTTCCACCCACAACCGGGCCGAGCGAGCGCCCTGGGCAGTCTCGAGGAAGTCCGCTTCGTCCTTAACGAAGGGAAGCTCCCTTCGCGATAACGCGCCTTGTCCGAATCCGGATATCGCGCGCAAGGCGGAGAGCCACCCCTCCTTTTCCAGTCCGTAGAAATTCCATTCGCCAAAACCATATTCGACCAACGCCGTCGAATCGTTCGGCAGTGCCAGCCGAGTGTGACGCCCATACTCGGTGACGAAAACGGGGACCGGATCCGCAACCTGCGCCGGCGGGACCACGCGCCATGCGCAACCCGGCAAGCCTAGGAGCACCAAAGCCGGCGCCCAGAGGAACAACCACAGCCTCCGCAACAATGCGTTCGAACTGTTCACTCACGCCCTCGGAGTTCGCCTTCGGGGATTGGATGATTGAGACATGATTTAACAAACCCATCCAAGAGGCGGATTGGCAGTTTCCATCGCTGAACTACGAGAAAAATCTCCACGGATCCAAATTTTCCGGGCAGCGCCGTTTGGGATAGCTCATGCGCGCCGGGCGCCGAGTTCAGGTAGCTGCGGGGAAGCACGGCAATTCCACCGCCTGCCCGGACGCTTCCGATCACGCCTTCCAGCGTCCCGACGGCGTGCATCGGCCTCTGAGGCTCGCCCGCTTCTTGCAAGTAATCGGTCAATCGGGCCGTAAAGGAACACCCGGTTCTCTGGACGAAAATCTTCAACCCGGCATTCTCGGGTTTGGCGAGATCCGCCAATTCCGCAAAGCTGTCGCGCGCGATGACCACGAGCTTGTCTTCGAAGACTTTCTCCTCGAAAAGTGCCGGGTCGCTCGCCCGCCGGGACACAAACGCCACATCGAGTTCCGAATCGAGAACTTTCTGCCAGAGGGAATTGGTTGCCCCGGTTTGTACGGATACGTCGACAGCCGGGTTGCGCGCTGTGAATCTCGCAATGAGTCCCACAAGGTGTGATGTCGCGAAGGTTTCGATCGCGCCGATCCGCAGCGAGCCGCCTTGGGGTCGATCGTCGTTTGCGAAATGGCTTTGAACGTCTCGGCAGAGCTCTTCGAGCCGCAGCGCAAATGGCATCAGCGCTTCGCCCTCTGGTGTCAGGCGGAGCTTTCGCGGACTCCGCACGATGAGGGTCGTTCCGAGATGCTCTTCCAGACGCTTGATGCGGGCCGTAACATTCGACTGCACCGTGCGGAGAGCTTCAGCAGCCTTCGTCATGCTGCCGTGCCTCGCCACTTGAAGGAAAACCGGAAGATCAACCAGAAGAAGTCTGTCCATATGGATCTGCTTTTCAGATACCGAGTATCTCAACAAATCATTTTTTGAGATGCTAGCTTCAAGCTACGCTCGGATCCATGCAAAAAACTCGTCCGCTCTTTATCCTGATAGCAGGTCCCTACCGATCAAATACCGATGATGATCGTGCCAGGATTGAGCAAAATCTTCGCACCATGACGCGAACGGCTTTGGAGGTCTTTCGCTTGGGGCACCTGCCTGTCTTGGGAGAGTCTCTGGCACTTCCTCTGATCAGCGAGGCTGGCTCAAAGCGTCTTGGCGACCCGATCTTCAACGAGATCTTTCATCCGATATCCCGAAGGCTCGCCGAACGCGTCGATGCCGTCCTGCGAGTCGGAGGCGCATCGAAGGGCGCGGACGAAATGGTGGTCATCGCGAAGCGGACCGGAAAGATGGTTTTCAAGGACCTGTCCCAGGTTCCCCAGATCAGCGCCGGTTTTCCGGAGGCAGCGAAATGAATGACCGAATCCGCGTAAAGGATGTCACGGTATTGTCCGATGATTGGTATTTGCTGAAGAAAACGACGTTCGATTTTCGGCGTTCGGATGGATGCTGGCAAACTGTCAGCAGGGAGACCTATGATCGCGGAAACGGAGCCGTCGTCTTGCTGATCAACTCGGAGAAGCAAACGCTGCTGCTGACGCGCCAGTTCCGTTTCCCCGCTTTTGTCAACGGGTTGGCCGACGGAATGCTGCTCGAGGCTTGTGCGGGTTTGCTCGATTGCGATGATCCCGAAGAGGCGATTCGCAGGGAAGTCGAGGAGGAAACAGGTTTTCGGATCGGGACGCCGCGAAAGCTTTTCGAGCTGTACATGAGTCCCGGCTCGGTCACCGAGAAGTTATTTTTCTTTGTCGCTGAGTATCGCCTTGACGATCGAGTCTCCTCCGGGGGAGGAGATCATCGCGAAGGTGAGGACATTGAAATTGTCGAGCTCACTTTCGATCAAGCATTTGCCATGATCGCGAGGGGAGAGATTATGGACGCCAAGACGTTGATCTTGCTACAGAATTTAGCCGCCGCGTGCGAGAGCGCTGGCAAGGCGTTACCGGCGGCTCCCTTAGCACGAACCGGTAGGTCCAGAGAATCAAGAGCAGTTGAAGAGGAGGAGCGCGAACTATAAGATACCCAGGGCCCGCCGCGTGACCGCCAAAGTCAACGCGCCGGATCACCGAATAGATGTTCGAGGGGGAAATGGCGATCAGAAATCCGATGATCGTTTGCCCGACCCAGGTCACGAAAACGAAAAAGAAGAAAAAGGGTCAGTCATGGTTTATTGATATTCTTTAGGATCTCAGCGCGCATTGTTTTCCAGTCACGACACTCTGGCAGTTGTTTTTGCGTGTTTCGAATGAGCCGGCAGCAAGTGGATGGATCTTCCATGTTTTAAAGTGCCCCGGATCCAGTCCGCTCACATGACGGTTTGGCTCTGCACAAGCTCGACGCGCGCAACGTTTTTCTCCAGTCGCTCTTGGCAGCGCGCTGGAACTCCTCCAGGCTGACCCCGAGTGTCTTCCACAGTTCGATGATTGAGTGAGCCCTTTGGATGCCATGACTTCGATCTTGGCTCCGCGATATCCATCCTCCCCTCGTTTGTTCCTGAGGCGAGATTCCTAGCAGAAAGCGCAGCATTTTGTTGCGAAATGCCTGAGAACCGACAACCACCCGGAGCAGCGCGCTATGAACGGCCAAATCGGCTTTTCCTTCGCCCTCTGGAAATGGAAACGACAAGTCGGCGGGCGAGGGCTTCCTCCGGTCCACGCGCTTCTCCAAGCAAACCAAGACACTCTCGCCTCCCGGTCCGCCTGGTATAGGCGTTCTACAGCCAGGCCATTCCCCCGAGGTTGGCTTCAGGGTCTGGAGTAACAGATCATTGGTGCCCATGAGCACCCAGGCGTGCACCCGGAAGCCCGCGCTCCCGCAACGCTCTCCAAGCGTCCGGACAAAGGTCCGCCGGTCTTCCTCGTCCCGGACAATGAGCTCTCAGCGGTCCCCGCGCCGCCATGACGTGATATATGGCCCCGGGGAAACTCGATACGTACCTGGCGTGCCACTGCGGCTAGAATTTTAAACTTCTTAGCTTCAATGTCAATAAACCATGACTGACCCCTTGATTGACCGACTTGCGGCAAACCGAAGAATCGACCTGTCGGTTACATATATACATAATCGCCAGCCATAGTCACGGAGTTGGCGGCATCCAAAGGCTCGCGCTTTTATCGAGTTGCCAGCCGCGAGACTCGAGAAGATTTCTTTCAGTGTTTAGATACACGCCGCGTGTATCACCGATGATCTCGAAGAGGCTACTCGCAGGGCAGTCGAGGAGGAAAACGGGTTTTCGCATGAGGGCCCCGCGAAACTTGCGAGCTTTTACATGAGTCCCGGAGAAGCAATTTTACGGGCGTCCCTTTAGCACGAACCGGAACGTCCAGAGAATCAAGAGCAGTTGAAGAGGAGCGCGAACTATAAGATACCGAGGGCCCGCCGCGTGGCCCCCAAAGTCAACGCGCCGGATGGCCGAATAGATGTTCGAGGGGAAAATGGCGATCAGAAATCCGATGATCGCTTGACCGACCCAGGGGCACTTTGAGCAGGCGAGGATGGCCACGGCGAGGCCGGCCTCGAAGACTCCAGAGATCCAAATCACCGCGCGTCGTTTTGGCATTGAGGGAGGGAGCATTTCGGCCATGGCGTCCGTCTTGGCGAAGTGTCCGAGCGCGGTGAAGCCGAAAACTAGGGCGAGTCCGAGACGGGCGGCGCGATTGGTCTCCGTGCCGAGAGTCGGTGCCACAAGACAGGGCCCAATCAGGAGGCCAATGATGACGGCGATGCTCTTCAAGCGCAGACTGGAAAGCATCCCGGAGCGTTACTCTCTTACTGGAATGTGTGCCGGCTCGGAGCGCCGTTCACGGGCGACTGGCGCGAGGATTGCCACAAGGAGCACCAACACGGCCACCGCCAGCAACGCCCGGTCGAGAGGCATGCGGTGGGCGAGGAAACCGATCAAGGGAGCGCCGAGGAGAAAGCCTCCGTAGCCGATCGTCGATACGACTGCGATCGCCCGACCCCCCCGCCCTGGCACCTCGCCCGCTGCGGACATCGCAGACGGGAATACCACGGACAACCCGAGGCCCCATGCAGCGGCGCCGATCAGCGCTACCGCAGTGGAAGGCACCAGGCACAGCATCGCCACTCCGGCGCTGGCGATCGCTCCCGCCGCATAGAGCACCGGCACTCTTCCGAAGCGCTGGATGATGGCTCCGCCGGCGAACCGGCCGATGGTCATCGTAAGATTGAATCCCGCGTAGGTGAGTGCACCGACCGCCGCCGGCGCGGCTCGGTTATCCACAAGCATCAAGGCGAGCCAATCGTTGGCCGCGCCCTCGCCGACCGCGGTCGCAAATACGATGAGTCCAAGCAGGAGCTCGACCCTGGAGATCGACGACTTCCGCAATGCAGATAGGGCTCCCTGATCGGAGGCAATCACTTGAGGTTCATCGAAGATCGGCTCGTCAACGGGCTCCGGGGTGCCCGGGTGCATTCCGGCATCCGGGATGTAAAGTCGAGTTGCCAGCCACATTGCGACAGCCAGGACCAGCGAGACGACGGGCAGTTGCCACGCCACCGGTAGCTCGAGTGAGGCGGCGAGAGCGCCAGCGAGCGCGCCGGCAACGGCACCGAGGGAAAATATGCCATGCCAAAAAGGCATCAGCACGCGGCGGTGGCGCTGCTCGACCAAATGCCCCTGCACGTTCATCGCGACGTCCCCGACGCCGGTCCCTAGGCCGGTGAAAAGCAACATCAAGGCCAGCACGGGCACGGAACCGGCGAGGGGCACGATCGCCCAGCCCCCAAGGCAAAGCATCGTCGACACCCAGCTGACCGTTCGCGAGGAGTATCGATTCACGAGCCGGCCGGTAAACGGCATTCCCACGATCGATCCGATTCCCACACAGACGAGAGCAAAGGCAAGTTGTGTCGGGGTGGCGCCGACCTGATCACGAATTCCGGGCATCCGCGAAAAAGAAGACGCCATCACAAAGCCGTTCCCAAAGAACATCACGGCGACCGCCGCCGGCGAACCCGCGAAGCCCCGTTGCTCAGGAAGTGACATGGCCTTTGCTAACAGACCAGGCGATTCGAGTCACATACTTCTAGGAATGATCGCAAAAAGTCGTCCGAAGCGTCGGCATTCCTCAGAAAAAATAAGAAACGTTCATTTCACATAAGCGATTATAGAAAAGTCACTTAAAAATTCCCGGAGCGATTTCTGTCAAAATGCCAAAAACTTTTTCTTGCGGACCTCGGGCTATAAGCTACCCTTCTTCAAGGTTTAAGGGAGATTCTCATTGAGGGCCGATAGGGGTATCGGCAGGGGGGAGAATAGGATGTCGCCGCGGTGTTCGAGAGATGCCGCGGCGACAATCTGTTTAGGGGCGGAGCGCGTTCAGTGACCCGGCGAACCTCATGCGCTAAACGCCGTGTTCCGCAGGGAGACGGCCGGACGTTACGGCCTGGAAAAGCGCCTGGTGGTCAGCTTCGGTTTGGTCAGCATAGGAGCGCGCGAAGCGTGCAAATGCGCGATCCGCAGAGTCCCCCTTGCCAAGATAGCCGGACAGAGTCGTGGCGTCGATTGAGCGGGCGTGGCCTTTGGCGAGGAGAGCCCCGCAGATCCGGCCATAATCCACAAGCGCTGAGCCATCCATGCCTTCCACGGTGACAGCCCCCTTCATGTCGCGGAATTGGCGCACGTAGTAGTCTCGTTTGTCCACGGTGCTCCACCCGAGCAGCGGATCGCTGACGGTTTGCAGCGTCTGTTGGTACTCGACCACACGCTGTCCCTGGTGGGCATGCCACGCGGTATCGCCGTGAACGAAGGCGGCCACACACGATCGTCGGGATTGCTTCAACTGGAGGAAGAGCACGTCGTTCTCGCTGTTGCCTTGGAGCAGGACGACGAAGGCGCGCAGACCGACGCTTCCGACGCCCACCACTTTGTGGGCGACATCCACTACGAAATACGAACCGAGCACCCGGCGCCAGTAGGATGGAAGAGTTTCAAGGTAATTTTGCAGCCCGTCGACAAGGCGCTTTCGCTCTTCATCCTCGACCCGCGTCACCAGGGGAGGTTGCTCAACGATGTGGCGCATGCCATCGCGTTTGCGGGTAAGCTTGGGTAGGGCGCGATCGCTGGTTCGATGACGCGCAAGGTTTGCGGAGCGCTCGATCTCGGCGCGCAACGACCAGTCCGCCATTTCTTTACGCATTCGGTCAATGTCCATCCGATCGAACGAGCGAGCGAGCAGGGGTTGCTCGGCAAGCCGGCCAATCTGCCTGCGGTAGGCGGAGGCGCACCACAACACCGCGTCTTCGCAGGTCGCTTCAGCTAAGCCATTCTGCCGGCCAGCCACCCAGATGCTCGTGGTCAGGCGCCAGAGATCCCACTCCCACGGGCCCGGATGCGCTTCATCAAAGTCGTTGAGGTCGAAGACAAGGTCGCGCTCCGGGGACGCGTAAAATCCGAAATTGCCGAGGTGGGCGTCACCGCAAATCACGGGTTCGATGCCGGTTCTCGGCAAACTCGAGAAGTCTTCCGCCATCAGCGAGGCCGCTCCGCGGAGAAACGCATAGGGCGAAGCCACCATCCTGCCGACGCGCACGGGAACGAGGCGCTCCAGCCGCCCGGAATGCGCCTCTTCGATGAGATCTACCGGGTCGACT
Organism: Terrimicrobiaceae bacterium; assembly: GCA_035719865.1. Taxonomy (GTDB): domain Bacteria; phylum Verrucomicrobiota; class Verrucomicrobiia; order Chthoniobacterales; family Terrimicrobiaceae; genus DASTFP01. Next base: position 7,102 of record DASTFP010000256.1, read on the forward strand.
CTGTCCTCCCTTGGCCGCCAGCGTCCCAGGTCGCCGCGTTTTATCTTGTCGCGCAGCAGCCGGCCGGCCGCCTTTCGCTCCTCGTCCGGCGGCAACGCACTCAGCAGTTCGTTTGCCATTTGATTGCTGAAGACCGCGCCCGCTCTTATTCGGCGGAGCTACGATGGGTTTGCGCTCTCTCGAGAAAGGTAAGCTCCGCGACCCCTGATTTGTCGAGCTCGCCGAGGCCGGCGGATACCATGCGGTCGTATTGTTTCTTGGTGGCTTCGGCCAGCGGCAGGAGAAGGCCCGCAGCGCGGGCGAGCTCCAGGGCGATGCCCGAATCTTTCGCCGCGTGCGCGCCGGAAAAATAGCAGGAGTGCTCCCGGTTCTGCATATCCTCGCCGTCCGTTTCGAGGACTCGCGAGTTGGCTCCGGTTTGCGAGAAGATCTCTCGCAACATGGTCAGATCGAGACCCAGGGCGTCTCCCAGGGCAAGTCCTTCGGCGAGTCCCGCGGTATTGATGTTCATGACCATGTTGACGAGAGCTTTGACCTTTGCGGCCTCGCCGGTTCCGCCGACGTAGCGAAGAGCGGCGCTCATTTTGCGAAGAATTGGCTCAACCTTCGAAAAAACGGCCTTGTCGCCGCCTACCATGAGATAGAGCGTTCCTTGGCGCGCCTGGGTGATGCTCGAAGCCATGCAAGCCTCAAGCGAGTGAGCACCGGCGGCGAGGGCGGCTTTTTCCACATCGAGATGACCCTGCGGCGAGATCGTGGCGCAATTTACAAAAACCTTGCCAGCGGCCCGCGTGAGCAAGTGGTCGGCCCCGCCATCGAGACCAAAAATGGACCGCGTTGCAGCGTCATCGGTAACAACCGTGATAATGACGTCACAGAGATTGGTCACCTCCGAGAGTCGATTGCACGGGGTGGCGCCGACATCCGCAGCCAGCTCGTTTGCCGCCTCCGGGCGGGTGTCATAGATGGCGCCAATGACATAGCCTTGATCTTTCAGACGGAGGGCCATGTTCGAGCCCATCCTTCCGACGCCGACGAATCCAATGGTGTTCATAAGGGGGGTAATTTGATGCTGTTTAGTCTCTATTTACTCGCTGCCGAAATCCGGAAAAAACGGGTTCACCTTCTTTTGCTCTCCCACGGTTGTGAGGGGGCCATGCCCGGGACAGATGACGGTTTCGTCGGGCAGAGAGAGAATGCTTTCGCGATTCGTTTTTAGCGCGTCTTTATACGAGACATTTCCCCCGCCGACGGACCCGGCGAAGATGGCGTCGCCAACGATCGCAAGAGTGCGCGAGAGCCCGCGGACAACATAGGTGACGCCGCCCGGCGAATGTCCCCATGTCGAGCGGGTTTCCATGGAGAGGGCGCCGACTCGAAACGTTCTTCCCACGGCGAACGATCGGGCGCCCGCGACGGGTTCCTTTTCACCGATCCACGCCTCCGCACCGGTTCTCTCCCTGAGCCGGTCAAGCTCGAGAATGTGATCCCCATGCGAATGAGTCAGCAAGATGAGCTCCAGCTTGAGTCGATGCCCCTCGATGGCATCGAGCATTCCGTCACAGTCCGCACCGGTGTCAAAGGCGACGGCCTTCCTGCTGTCTGGATCCCACGTCAGGTAGGAATTGACCGTCATGTCTTCGAAGGGCGTGTTGAATTGCGAGAGTCCCTCCATGAGGGGAATCTCCGCCGGCCGGTAGTCGGTTCTTCCGATTGCGGCGACTCGGTCAGGATGCAGGTTGAGGACGGCGGCGAGTGCGCGCACTCCTGGTTCGTCGAATGAGCCGCTGAGGATCTGGTTGGCGAGTTCCGAAGGCACACCCGCTTTGGTGGAAAGGGTGTCCAAATCGAGACCCAATCCGCGCCGAGCCTTTGAAAGGATGTCCGCGTAAGTATCTTCGAGAGGGATGTTCATATTGCAATCATCGGGAAGGCCGAAAAGAAGCGATGCTCAGGCGGTTTGGTTTCGCATTTGATGATTAAGCAGGATGTGGAGGACGACGAACAACGCGAGCGTCGAAACGATCAACACGCCCGCGTTGAACCAAAGCAAACCTATGCGATAGCCTAAATACGTCTTCACCGGGCCGAAGAAGACATTGAGCTGATGGTGGCGGGCCAGGTCGTTCCGGTAGTCGCTTTGCTCCATCTCCGCCTTGGAAACGAGGTCAGTGATTTTCTGGTTGACGTAAAGCTGTTCCGCCGTGACTCCACGCTCCCGCGCGCGGAACTTGTCCCTTTCGAACGGGCTTCCGTTGATCACAGCGTCAATTTCCGCGAATTTCTTGTCGAGAGCGGCGGGAGATTTCGCCTGGAGTCCGGAGAGGACCGCCAGCAGGTCCTTGAGATCCTCGAGACGGTCCTGCTGCGCCTGCGACGGCTCGCGAATCGCGGCAAGCTTATCGATCTGCGCCTGAATATTCTCCTGACGCCTGGTGAGGGGATTATGCTTCGCCTGGGCGAATACCAGGGCCTCGTAAGACCAGCGCATCGGCATGAATTGGCAGATAAGTGGCACCTTCAGATCGCTGCGGGGTTCCATTGCGCTTCCGGGATGCCGTGCCGCCCATTGCGTGATTGAATACACGAAATCGAGGTCGCGGTTCATGTCCTCATACTTGATCAGCGCGCCGGCCAAAATGATCTGCGGGATGAGAACCACCGGAATCGCCAGAACCGCCGTCTTGCTTTCGTGAACCAGCGCAGAAATCACCAAGCCGATGGCCACCCCGCTCATGGTGGTGAGAAACATCGCCCAGAAGACGATCCAGAAAACGCCCCGCACGGAAAGAAGCGCGTTACCCACCAGGGTAAAGAGAATGCACTGAATGACCGCAAACGCTGCGAGAGTAATCGCCTTCGCCAGAACATAGTAGCCGAGGCGCACGTTTAGGTTGCGCTCGCGCAGAAGCACAGGACGATCCCGCGTGATGTCATCGACACTGTTCGTGAGCCCGAGGAACATCGCCACAACGAGCGAAAGGAAGAGGTAGACCGGGATGTGAAAGGCGGAGGCGAAGTCGTAGTACTCGCTTTCGGAATGCCTCAGGACGAATCCGATCAGCAGCGCCAGGACGGGCGAGGCGAGAAGGGTGATCAGGAGATTGGCATTGTTGCGCAGCTTGCTGAAGAATGCCCGCTTGAGGAGGACAGTGAATTGTTTCCACTCTTCCCGCCAGCGCAGGGGTTCGCGCCGCCTGGCGCCTGAGGGCAAGGGCGGCGGCGTTTCTCGCGGCGCCGCCGGCGCCTGGACGTCTTTGAGAAGTCGGTAAGCCTCGTATTTGTCGCGCCAGTAGTCGGGGGAATAGCGGCGCGCGGGGACGAGCTGACCGCGATTGTTCTCCTCCAGGATGATATCGCCGGAGAGGTCTCGGAGCGGCGTCTCGAGCACGTCGAAAATGAATTCGGGCCGGGTGGTGCCACATGCTTCGCACGTGCCGAGCTCAGCTCCGTAGTGCTGCTGGTGCTCGGCCGCGGCGAAGTATTTCAACATCTCCTGCGGCGTGCCAAAGAAGACCAGCTTGCCGCCGCGGTCCAGAAGGACCGCCTTGTGAAACATCTCAAAGATTTTCGAAGTCGGCTGGTGGATGGTGACCAGCACGATCTTGTTGTGCGACATTCCACGGATGATCTCGATCACGTGCTCGGAATCCTTTGAAGAGAGCCCGCTCGTGGGTTCGTCAAAAAGGTAGACGTCCGCGGAACTGATCATGTCCAGTCCGATGTTCAGGCGTTTTCGTTCGCCACCTGAGAGCGTTTTCTTGTGGGCCGCGCCGACGACGTAACTGCGCCTCTCGTTGAGACCGAGTTCGGCGAGTTTGCTGTCGATGCGGCGCAGGCGGTCGCGGCTCGAGAGGTGGGGGGCGCGCAGGGCGGCTGCGAAATCCAGGTTCTCCTCGATGGTGAGATGCTCGTCGAAGGCGTCGTATTGCGGGATGTACGTGACGTATTTGCGAAGCGTTTCGCGATTGGCGTAAAGCGAGCGTCCATTGAAGAGCACATCTCCCTGAGCGGGCGGAAACTGTCCGGAGAGGGCGCGCATCAGCGTGCTCTTGCCACTGCCGCTCGCGCCCATCACGCAGACCATTTCCCCCCGCTGCACGGAAAACGAGGCGCCGTCGATCGCCACCTGTCTGTTGCGAAATCTGCAAACGAGATCGTGAACTTCGAGCGAGCGGATGATGTTGCGCTCCTCCTCAAGAAGCCGCTCGCTGAAATTGCAACGCAGAACCTGCCCCGCGTCGATCCGGATGGTGTCGCCGTCGGCCAGCGTCGCGGAGTTTCGCACCGGTACTCCGCGGACGAGAATCGGGCGATCGGTTTGCATCACCTCGACGCGACCCTCCTTGCGATCGTAATCGCAATAGATTTTTAGCAACACATCACCGCCGCTGCCGGGTGAGAGCAGGATGTCATCCTCTTCGAGAAGGCCGGGATTATTGGAAACAAGATATTCACTCTTCGACGCCTTGAGCTGAAAACGCCCGCCGAACTGCCGCGCGCGGCGGCGCAGATCGCCGAGGTCCAGCTCGCTATCGTTGTGGAAGACGATATTGTCCTCAAGGGTCGCTTCGACGGTCGTGCCCTCGCTGAGGCGAACCTCCCTCAGCACGGCATCGACGTCCTTTAGCGCGGTCACCCGGACTCGCAATCCGAAAGTCACTTCGAGGCAGGAGTCTCGCGAGCGATTCTTCTCCAGGCGCACTTCGTCATCCTCGTTGACCGTGACAAAGATCTGCGGAAGCGAGACGTTCTTTCGCACGTTGAAGTAAAAGACGAGGTCCTGGTGCGTGAGCACCTGGTCATCGATCAGGATCCGCTGGCCCGCGAAAATTCTGCAGAAGTCGCCGTGCTTCAAAATCCTTCCCTGGACGATCAGGTTGCGGCCCGAGAGGTTTTTGAGAATCACCAGATCCTTGTAGCGATAAGCCAGGATGCGCTCCGAATCGTGCAGACCGGGAAGCAAGACATCGCAATTCTCGATGGGCCCGAAGCTGACGACCTCGAGCGGAGATGCGCCTTGGTGGTAAATGCCCACGTCGCTCTGGTCGTTGGCGTTGAGCTGATAAACGATATCGATCGCCTGGGCAGCCATGCCGAGCTGCGACATGAACGAGTAGTAGGCGATAACTTGCTCCTGTTTCAGCCCGGCCTTGGAGATCAGGTCGTAAAGCTGAACGCCCAGAAGGATCTTTCTCTCGTCGTTGAGGTTGGCGGAAAGCTGCTGGGAAATCGCGTTCAGATCCTGGTGTTCATGAAGAGCTTCGCGAAAAAGCTTTCGCAGTTCGGAGTAAACGGTATCCGGGTAGTCGTAGCGCAGGAAGCCCAGGCTCGAATCGATTTCCTCCTCGAAGAGCTCGCCTTCCACTCGGGCGAAGGCTGCGAAAACCTTGATGAGCGTGGGCAGCAAATTCGGACTTTCGGCGACCGTTCGCGGCTTGCGCATCAGCCTGCGCACCACTCTGCGACCGCTAGCCCGCGCCCTGGAGGCGAGGAGAAAAAGTCCTTCGAGCCGACGCTGAGTGCGGCCGGTCGGTTGCTGAGCGACAACTGCCATCGCTACAGGCTATCTCCCGGTCCCCATCTTTTCAACGACGTGTTGCAAGACGGCTCGATTTGGCGATAATCTTTGGTTTTTTCTATGACCGAAGCAGAAACTGAAGCGCGCAGCGCTTCAATGGCGGCTCCGCCGCTGGAGGATCTCCGTGTTCGCGGTGTCAGCCGTCTCATCACACCTTCGCAGATCAAGGAACAGTCGCCTGCCACCTGCTCCCAGAGGGAAACCGTGCTTCGTGGGCGCGCCGGGGCCCGCGCCATCCTTCGTGGTGAGGACGATCGGATGCTCGTCGTCGTCGGACCTTGCTCGATCCACGATCCCGAGGGCGCGCTCGACTACGCCCGCCGTCTTTCCGCCTTGAGCCGCAAGGTTATTGATCGCTATCTCATCATCATGCGCGTTTATTTCGAAAAGCCGCGCACAACTGTTGGCTGGAAGGGTCTGATCAACGATCCTCTCCTGAACGATTCGTGTGACATGGCTTACGGCCTGGCTCTGGCGCGAAGGATTCTGCTCGACATTGCAGATCTTGGTCTTCCCGCCGGCACCGAATTTCTCGACCCCATCGTTCCTCAGTATACCGCCGATCTGATCACCTGGGCGGCCATCGGCGCGCGCACCACGGAGTCCCAAACCCATCGCGAAATGGCCAGCGGGCTCTCGATGCCGGTGGGCTTCAAGAATGGCACCGATGGCAGCGTGCAAGTCGCGATCGACGCGATGAAGAGCTCGCGCATGCCGCACAGCTTTCTGGGAATCGACCAGGACGGCGCCACGAGCATTATCAAGACAACAGGCAACCCCGATAGCCACGTTGTCCTGCGTGGCGGCCGCGATGGCACCAACTATGAGCCGAGCCAGGTCGCGGCGGTGTGTGAGAAACTCAGGGAGAGCGGTCTGCGGCCGGCCGTTATGGTGGACTGCAGTCACGCCAATTCCGGCAAGGATCCGAGCCGTCAGCCTCGCGTCTGGGAGAGCATCATTGCACAGCGCGCGTCCGGACGCCGCGAAATCATCGGCGCCATGCTCGAGAGCAACATCCATTTTGGCGGGCAGTCGCTCGGCGCCGATGCCTCGGCCCTCAAGTATGGGGTTTCGATCACCGACTCTTGCATGAACTGGGAAATGACCGAGGGATTGCTGAGCCAGCTTTAGCGGTGCCGGGCTCCGCAGGTTGTGCGGGGAATTGGTGAACGCGGCACGTTCCAGCCATTTGCGATGACCGTCGCGGAGGTTCCCTTTGCCGCCATCGACTTCGAAAGCGCGGGAATCCAGCGAGGCGGCACCGATGTGCCGGTCCAAATCGGCGTGGCCCTGATGCGGGGCCTGGAGGTTTCCGAGCTCTTTTCCAGCTTCCTGTTCACGACGCAGCCGATAACCTGGGCCGCTCAAAGAATTCATGGGATTTGCGCCAGGGACCTGGCTGGCGCGCCAGGTCTGCTGGAACTTTGGCCGGAGATCCGCAGGCTGCTCGAAAACCGCTGGATCGTCGCGCACGGTTCCGCCACGGAAAGGCGGTTTCTCCGCGCGTTTCCCTTCCATGGCTTCGGCCCCTGGATCGATACCTTGAAACTCTCCCGCGCCGTCTGGCCCGAAAAGAAATCGTTCGCCCTCGGCGACCTGATTCTCGAGCTCGGGCTGGAGAATGAACTGCGCGCCGTCCATCCGGCATTTCGCTGGCACGATGCGCTCTCCGACGCCGTGGCCTCGCTCGTTCTTCTTCGCCGGGTTGTTGTTGAGGCGCGCGTCGGCGATCGAGAGGCCGAGATTCTGCTGCGTCCGGATGATTCGCACTATCATCGGCTCAGGGCCAGATGAATCCCTGCTCAGTCAGAATCGCGCTAACGCGCGCGTCGTGGGGCTCGGCGGGTAGTTTCTCCAGAATCTGGCAGCTGAAGCAGACCCCCAGCGTCTTCACCGCGGGGTTGGCGCCCAACCACCTGTCATAGTAGCCCTTCCCCCTCCCCAGCCGCGCTCCAGTCCGATCGAAGGCGAGGCCCGGAACGATTACCAGGTCGGGGGGAGGTGCGGCTGCCCCGCCCACCGGCTCGCTCACGCCGAATGCTCCGACCTTGAATGTTGACGCGGAGTGAAAGGAGAGCTCGCTGTTCTCCCCGACCCTTGGAAAGGCGATCAGCTTTTCGGTGGGCAGACATCCTCCGAGCCAGTCCGGCTCTCCGGGAAGCGCAACGAAGCCAAAAACAACACGCGCAGCCTTCCAGAGAGGCGCGTTACATAAGAAATGACTGATCTTGCGGGATCGGGATGCTGCTCCTTCGATGCCTTGCACCGCGGCCCGCATTTTAACTCGCAGGATTTGCTTTTCGGTAGAGATCATTCCACAATCGAATCGAGATCAATGGTGCGCCGGTTGTCCATAAGAAGAAAGAGCGCAAAACCGCAAAATCACGTGGACATGCGCCTTGGCGACGGGTGGCACAGGCGCAACTTTCTCTCCGAGGTGATTATTCCCTCGCTCTTCACCAGGCGCCACGGACACAAGTTCAAGCCGGTTTTTCCAGAACTCGGCTCCGGCAAGTTCTGCATCACCTGGATCGGGCACGCCTCCTTTCTGATTCAAACCCCCGAGCACAGCGTCCTGATCGATCCGAACTGGGCAAAATGGCTAAAAGTTATCAAGCGCATCAAGAATCCCGGCATCGAGCTCCACGATCTCCCTGCCATTGATCTGGTGCTCGTCACCCATGCGCACTTCGACCACCTGGATCGCCGCACGCTGCGTGCCATCGCAAGCGATCAGCCCATAGCAGTGCCCGAGCACGTCGGCAATCTCGTGCATGATCTGGGCTTCAACAGGGTCCACGAATTGCGGCAGTGGCAGAGCTTTGAGCACGGTACCCTCAAGGTTACCCTCACGCCCGCCCGCCATTGGGGAGCGCGCGTTCTTCACGACAGTCACCGGGGCTTTGGAGGTTTTCTCATCGAGTACGCGGGTCGAACGATTTTTCATTGCGGCGACACTGCCTATTTCGATGGTTTCAAGGAAATCGGCCGGCGTTCGAACATCGATATCGCCCTTCTCCCCATCGGAGCCTACGAGGCGCCGACAAAGCGCGACGTTCACATGAATCCGGAGCAGGCCCTCCAGGCCTTTCGGGAGCTCCGGGCCAAAATGATGATCCCGATGCATTTCGGAACGTTCCGCCTGAGTTATGAGCCTTTGCACGAGCCCCCTCACCGTCTGCTCGAAAAGGCGCTCGAGCTCCAGCTTTTGGACAGGATTCGGCTCCTTAACGAGGGCGAGCCAACGGTGTTTTGAGACTGAATTCCAGGCACTGCTAAGAGGCCGTTCTATTACCCTTCGACTACTTCGGCAGTCGGGAAATGTTATGGTTTGCGCCGGGCGCGCTCGTTTTGGCTTGATGTCTTAGGAAATTTCGCGTTAGCTATGTTTCATGGGTATACTTTCTTGGATTTTTCTCGGTCTAATCGCCGGCGCCCTGGCCAAGTTCATTGTTCCCGGTAACGATCCGGGCGGTATTCTTGTTACGATTATCATCGGCGTCGTCGGCGCGATAATTGGGGGGTTCTTGGGCAGCTTCATTGGACTCGGAAAAGTCGAGTCTTTTGACCTTGGGGGTATAATTATCGCGACGATTGGAGCGATTCTGTTGCTTGTACTATACCGACTATTTAGCAAGCGATCCGGACCTTAGTGCGAAGCAATTTTTCCGTAATAGAAATTCTCAACAAACCCCAAACTCCAAACCCAACGCTTACCTCCCATGGGCCTCTTCTCTAATCTTCTTTCAAAGGTCTTCGGCCAGCAGGCCGCCGCGACAACTGCCGCCGCGACAACTCCACCTTCCCAGGCGCCGGGCGCCGCGACGCCGCCCGCTCCGGGCGGCTCAGCGTCACCCGCCGCTGTTGACGTAACCGCGATTCTTGATGACCTTGCCTCCAAGAATCCCGAGAAACTCGACTGGCGCAGATCCATCGTCGACATGATGAAACTCGTCGGCATGGACAGCAGCCTCGCGGCACGCAAGGAACTCGCCAAGGAACTCGACTATACGGGCGACACCTCCGATTCCGCCAAGATGAACATCTGGCTTCACAAGGCGGTGATCAAGAAGATCGCCGACAACGGCGG
>DASTFP010000257.1:0-4859 GCA_035719865.1 Terrimicrobiaceae bacterium
GACACCATACTGGCATGCGGCCGAACTCCTGGCTGATGATCGTGGGATACTTGTGCCTTTCAGTGATCCCGGCGCCATCGCGCGTGCAATCGATGACCTCCTGTCGGACGAAAACCGGCGCCAAACGATGCGCAAGAACGCCTACCGTATCGGCCGCAAAATGATGTGGTCAAACGTGGCTCAAATGTATGTTAGGAGCTTCGAGCGCGCACGGAGGAAGCAGTGTGAAAGTCCGCGCGCAACTTCTGATTCCCATGCTGGACCTGCGCCAGAGGACTTTGCGGCCCTGACGGTTTGATAACGATAAGTGGCGCATGATCTACACGATTCTGCTGCGTCCATGAAAACATCACGATCGCATTCTACGCTGCATATTCTGATCGCGCGGCGAAGGAAGAGCATACGAAGCAGCGCTCGAGAGGGGAGTTTCCGCGGCAGGTCCCAAGCTGTGCAGGCTTGGCGACGTTTAGCGTGTAGGATAAGCATTCCCGGAAGATCGCCAGTTCGTGGAAGCCTGAGTCCGCCACGAGCCTGCGGACGCGCGACAAGCCTTGATAATGCGGGTCGGGAAGCACTTCCGTGATCGAGAGAACACCGCCTGGCCGAAGACATTGGTAGATCTCTCGCAAGATACCAACCGAATCCGTTTCTTGGGCGGGTAGTCAGTAATCCGGGTTCACCAGTGACTTGCGCACAAGGCCAAGAACGAAGCTCCCCTACGGGTTTGCGTGAAGGGCGAACCGTCACGGGCAAGGCTGCTGAAATCAATGTCACCGAGCGAGTTGGTTCACTGGCCGTGCTAGTGTGATGTCCCGCAATTAAAATCGTGCCAAATGGCATGCAAGTCATTGATTATCAAAGGTCGGAATACAACTGTAATTATGGACATGACACCAGTGTGAAGAGCGCCTTCCGGCGACACTGCTGTTAGGAAACATCAGTGCTCTCAAGCTTTCCAATCTCCTGCAAGTGGACCGTTTCGAGGAAGACCTAAATATCAGTGCCGTGCGCCTCAAACCTCGGGCTCGGCCTCCCAGCCAGCCATCCGAGCCATCTCCATCTCTTCCCATCGACGAAGAACAACGCAACAAAATCCTCGGCCAGATAAGAGCCTTTCGCCAGCGCCAGCGCCGCAATCGCTCCGCTCCGTGATCCAGCGATCTAAAAATCTCCGCCTCAACCGTGCTCCAATCACGAAACAACGTCACAAAATTCCCTCTTTCCCTCGAATTATTTTGACGCCGACTCCACGAAACAAAGTGGCGCGTTACAGCTAAAGGCTTAGCGAATCTTGCTGATCAGCGCATTCGAATCCGATTTGTGCAACGGGCATCCACCTCGACAAAAGTCAGGGACTCGCGATTAGGGGCGCCTCGGCAGGGAGGCAAAACCGGCAAGGCGAATCCTTATAAGAAAAGGCTCAGGTGCTGTTCCAATGGCACCGGCATCCGATCTGGATCGATCACATAATTCCCGAGGCGATTGATGTGCGTCTGTGCGTCTATATCGACGCCACCTTTCTTGAACTGAATTCCTGATTTTTGGGCTCCTTCTATTTGAAAATTCTCCTGAGCGTCGTGAAGCGATCGATGCGGCCGACCATTTTCCTCCACACCCTCGATGCGCAGGGCACCAGGCGCACTGCCGACTGCGCTTCAACAAGGCGGAAGGCGATAGCGCATTTCGCGAGTTGCGCGTGCAGGGTTAGAGGGCTACTTGCGTTGAGTGCAAGGAAGTTGGACGAAACGGGAAACGCAAAAGAAGGTTAGTGTCAGCCAAGTATTAGCCAACAGACAACCGAGATACCTCTTAGAATTTTGTCCCATGAGAGCAAAAGACCCCCACGACGACGTGGCCTCGATCGCCGACCGGCGGTTCGTGCCCGAAAAGTATTTTAGGAGCGATGCCCGAAGATGACGAAACAGGTGGAACCAAACTTCATTCAAAGGCAACTGGATCCCGCAAGCGTCCTGGGCGAGGTGGCCTCATCATGGTGCTCACAAATAACGCTCAGGCGAGATTGACGACGGCGGAAGGCCGGGAGGGCGTGGCAATCTTGCTGGGAGGCTGATGGAGAAATCCTCCATCCCGAGCAAAGAGGTTCCGCTCGCCCTGCGCGTGGCGCCGGGGCTGCGAAATTTGCTGCAATATCGGCGGGAATGGCTGCGGCACGATGCGGTGGCGGGCGTATCGGTCGCTGCGGTGGCTTTACCCACGGCCATCGCGTATGCGCAGCTTATTGGCTTCGATCCGGTGGTGGGCCTGTACGCGGCAATCCTCCCGCTGCTAGCGTATGCGGTCTTTGGCACCTCGCGCCACCTTATCGTAAATCCGGATGCTGCCACTTGCGCCCTGGTCGGCGTAACTTTGATGCCGTTGACGGCCCTCCAGCCGAATGCGCTGGTGTCGCTCTCCATGGCGCTGGCAGTTTTCACGGGGATCATTTGCATCCTGGCCGGTTTCTTGCGGCTGGGTTTTGTAGCAGATTTTCTGGCCAAGCCAATTCTCGTGGGATTCCTCAACGGCGTGGCCATCCACATCTTCCTTGGTCAGATCGGCAAGGTCTTTGGTTTTGGAATGGAGTCGCACGGGCTCTTCCCTTCGCTCCTGGAGTTTCTTCAAAAGCTGCCGCAGACCCATTTGGCAACGCTGGCCGTGGGCTTGCTGACAATTGGAGTAATCCTGGCGGGCAAGCGGTGGCTGCCGCGGTGGCCCGCGCCGTTGCTGGCGGTGGTGTTCGCTGTGGCGCTCGTTCATAGCATGGGCCTGGATGGAAAGGGGGTCGCGGTGGTGGGCGCGGTGCCGGCGGGATTGCCGCGGCTGCGGTGGCCGGAATTCGACCCTGAGTTTATCAGGCCGCTGTTGGGTGGGGCGCTTGGTGTTGCGCTCTTGAGCTTCAGTAACGCGATGGTAGTCGCCCGAAGCTTCGCGGCCAAGGCAGGTTATGAGGTCGACGCTAACCAGGAGTTTTTCGCCCTCGGGGCCTGCCAGATTGCGGCCGGTCTCTCGCAGGGTTTCGCGATCAGCGGAGCCGATTCACGCACGGCAATGAATTACGCGGCCGGGGGGAAAAGCCAGGTTTCCGCGCTGGTGGCAGCTGGAATGATGGCTGCGGTGCTCATGTTTCTCACTGGCCCGCTAAGCTATCTGCCCAAGGCGGCGCTTGGCGCGGTGCTCATCGTCGCAGCCATAGGGCTCTTCGATGTGGAGGAAACGCTACGGCTTTGGAAAATCAATCGCGCCGAGTTTGCGCTTTCGATCATCACGATGTTCGGCGTGGTCGCGCTCGACATTCTGGACGGCATTTTGATGGCAGTGCTCATCGCCGTGCTGCTTCTCCTGGCCAGGAGTTCACGCCCGCCGGACGCCGTGCTAGGGCGGGTCAAAGGGCTGAAGGGATTTCACAACGTCGTGCATCACGAGCAGCCGCAGACGTGGTCAAGCGTGGTGCTCTACCGCTTCGAGTCGGCGCTGGTGTTTTACAATGCGCCGTATTTCAAGAAGCGTGTGCTGGAGGTGGCTGCCTCGCGTCCCGGCATCAAATGGTTCGTCGTGGACGGTGGCCCGATCAACGTCATAGACAGCACCGGTGCGGACATGCTGGAAGCGTTGGCGGGTGACCTTCGCGCGCGCGGGATCCGCCTCGGCTTCGCCAACCTCCGCACCGAGGTCAAGGCCTTGCTGGAACGCTCCGGCGTGAAAGCAGCGCTCGGAGAGGGGGCTCTCTTTCCCACCCTCAAATCAGCTGTGGCGAGTTGCGAGCCCGGCGGCTTCACGGAAGCACCTGGCGGATAATAAGCGGACCACGCATGGCGTGCGATTACGGGGGCTTTTGAGAAGCGAGTTGACATCGAGCAAGCGCCGCAGCCGGGGTGAGTGCGAACTATTGCTTTTCAGTTGCGGGAATATTGCATTCTGTATCGAAGTCTTGCATGGGCCTTTGGCCTACATGTGTCATCTCGACTGTTGGAAGCCAGTCAGTTCGATGAACTCCTGCCTCTGATCGAGCGGCCTGGCGATGTTCTCCTGGATGCGGTTCACCGCTGCGAGGTATTCCGCTTCGCTGATCGGGAAGAGGCTCCTGGCTGCGTTCGGCCTCCGCCTGCGACGCGAGTTGCATTGCCTTGCCCTGATCGAGTTGGCCTTTTGCCCCCGACAACGCTGCAACAAAAGGCCGCGAATCGATCTCAAACAGCACGTCGCCCTTTCTTACAAGCACATCTGGCGGCGGCAAGACCTTGGGTGCCTCTCTTCGCGCTTGCAGGCCGGGAAAATAAGGACGCCTATCGCGAGCGCGACGAGGCCGAGGGTGAAGTGAGGTCGTTGTCTCATGATTGATGGCGAAAGGTGCAGCCATAGAACCGGGGGTTCATGGAGCAGTGGAATTTAATGATCGCGGGTCCGACCGCTTACCGAGCGCCTTTGCGGCGCCCCCCACGACCCGTCTTCATCGCTCCTTCAATACTTTTCCGGTAGGAACAGCCGGTTCGCAATCGAAGCCACGTCGTCATAGGCTTCTTTCTTGGATCGCTTGGGCAGCTCGACCTTGTCTCGTGGCACTTCCTCGTAGGGAATCAGGCTGAGGAAATGCGCAATGAGGTTCAGACGCGCGCGGCGCTTATCGTCGGAGCGCACAATATGCCACAGTGCGTGTTCTGTATCCGTGGATTCCAGCATCTGATCCCGGGCCCGGGAATACGCATACCATTTACTGCGTGAGGGCAGGTCCATCGCGCTAAGCTTCCACTGCCGCAGCGGATCCTCGATGCGCGCTTCAAAGCGACTCTTCTGCTCCTCGTCGCCGACCTCCAGCCAGAATTTGATGATCTGGACGCCGGTATCGACGATGTATTTCTCGA
>DASTFP010000258.1:0-6617 GCA_035719865.1 Terrimicrobiaceae bacterium
TTGTGCTGCTATGCAGCGGCGGGCTCGTGACCTCCCACGGTGCGGGAATGGCCGTGCCCGATTGGCCGAACACCTTTGGCTACAATATGTTCTTGTTTCCGATCTCGCGATGGGTTGGCGGGATCTTCTACGAACACACACACCGTCTCATCGCCTCCGGAATCGGGTTAATGACCGTGATCCTGTCGATCGCGCTGTGGAGAGTCGAGCCGCGCCGTTGGGTGAGGATCTTCGGCGTCTGCGCAGTGGCTGGAGTGTGCCTGCAGGGCCTGCTCGGCGGATTGCGCGTGGTCCTCATCAAAGACGAAATCGGCGTGCTGCACGCCCTGCTGGCCCAGTCGTTCTTCGTCGCGATCTCAATTCTTGCCATTGTCACTAGTCGGCCGTTTGTCAAAAGACACTGGGCTGACTATGAGCCGCATCCTACTCTGCGCTGGTGGGCGCTGGGCGCGGCCGCGCTGATCTTCCTGCAACTCGGAATCGGCGCCACCATGCGCCACGAGCATATCGGCCTCTCCATCCCGGACTTTCCGTTGGCGTATGGAGCCTGGTTCCCGGACACGAGCCCGGCAGCCATGGAGAAAATCAATGCGCAACGCATCGCCGACGGCGAAATGAAGACGACCGCGGCGCAAGTTTGGATCCAGATGTCCCATCGCGCCTTGGCTGTTCTAATTGCCGCCGCTGTGCTGGTGTTTTTCTGGAAGGCGAGACGCGGATCGCGAGCCGTCCGGCTCTGGTCGATGATTTGGATTGCGATGATCCTGGCGCAGATCGGGCTTGGCGCCTGGACGATCTGGTCAAACAAGGCGGCGGATGTCGCCACCGCCCACATGGCACTGGGCGCTCTTTGCTTGCTCGTAGGCGCCCTGCTTGCATTTCGCCTCTTCTGCGGCGCACGAATCCGGGATTTCGTTTTGCCAGACGAGCAAAATCGGAGTTTGATTGAGCGCATCGCATGAAAACCGCCGCCGTTGCCACTTCGCGCTTCGAATCACTGGTTGGCGACCTTGCCGAACTAATCAAAGCGCGGCTTTCGTTGCTCGTCCTCATGAGCACGCTGGTCGGGTTCTTGATGGGTTGGCGAGGGCCGATGAATTATCTCCTTCTCGCCGCCACGCTTGCCGGCACAGCACTTTGCGCCTGTGGCGCGTCCGCTTTGAACCAATGGTGGGAGCGCGACCTGGATGCCTTGATGAAGCGGACCCAGCACCGTCCGCTTCCCGCCAGGAGGATGCACCCGAGCGACGCGCTCCTCTTCGGGTTGCTCTTTTCTCTCTCCGGCCTGGCCGTTCTTTTCATTTTCACAAACATCCGCGCGGCGGTTCTGGCACTGATCACGATCTCTATTTACGTCCTCGTCTACACGCCGATGAAGCGGGTAAGTTCGCTCAATACGCTGGTCGGTGCCATTCCCGGTGCTCTTCCCCCCCTCATTGGCTGGGTGGCGGCCGTGGGCCACTACACGCTCGAAGGCGGCCTGCTCTTCGCGATTCTTTGGTTCTGGCAAATGCCCCATTTTCTCGCGATTGCGTGGATGTATCGCGAAGACTACGCCAGAGCGGGTTTCGTCATGCTTTCAAACTACGACCCCGAGGGATTCATGACGGCCAGACAGGCGTTGCTTTATTCGGGGTGCCTGCTCGTGGCCAGTCTGACGCCTGCCATCTTTTTCTACGTCCACGTGTGGTACTTTTTTGGAGCGCTGGCCTTGAGTGTTGCTTTTGGAGCGACGGCACTTCGCTTCCTGGTTCGGCGCACGCGGCCTTCGGCGCGAACACTCTTCCTCGCATCGATCATTTATCTTCCCCTGCTCCTCGGATTGCTCGTGGCCGCGCGGCGATGAATGAGAAACCGGCGCAATTTCTGGCTCATGCTTTCTCTTTGGCTCTTCGCTGCGGCTCTCTGCACCACCGTGGTAATTCTCATGTTGCTGCGCGGTCCCGCCGTGACGCCATAAAAGCGCGCGGGCCCTCCTTTGTGCCAATATCTCCTTTTACCAGCCAACCATGAAAGCTTCGTATCTTCAAACTGGCCCCCGCTTTAAACTATGAGCACGGCCGTCCTGACGCACGGCGAACATGCCGGTCACGCCAAAGCCCCGCCGGCAACCTGCCGATTCGGGATGATCACGTTTCTAGCCTCCGAGGCGATGTTGTTCGGGGGCCTGATCGGCGGATACATCGTGCTGCGCCTCGCTCGCGGCGAACCCTGGCCACCCGCCGGAGCGCCGGATATCGGGGTCCAGTGGCCGTTGTCCAGTTTGAACCTGGTGATGATCGCGAATACGTTTATTCTTGTGGGCAGCAGCTTCCTGTTTCACAACGCCGAATCCGCCATCAAGAAGAAAGGGAAGTCGGGCCTTTTCTGGCTCTTTGCCACGATCGTGGCTGGTTCAATCTTCCTTGCGGTGCAGGCTTGGGAATGGAATCACCTCCACCACGAAGGACTCTGGTTTAACAAACACGGGATTTACGGTTCCTGCTTTTTCGTGATGACCGGCTTTCACGGCGCGCACGTATTCATCGGAATCCTTTTAATTCTCTGGTGCTTTCTGCGCCAACTCTTCACCCGCTACTATCGGCCTGGGTGCACAACCTCGCTTGATAACATCGGCCTCTATTGGCATTTCGTAGATGTCGTCTGGATCTTCCTCTTCACCGTCCTCTACGTCCTCTAAGCCGCCACCTCCGGACGGGAGCCCGACTCCGGCGCGCATCCCGCGCCTGGGCTGGGTGATCGCCTTTCTTGGCATCACCATGCTGATGGCGTGGGCTTACGTGCAATTCAACGCGGAAATCCAATCGCGCCGAGTGGCGTCGCGCCTTGAGCGGTTTGCCCCCGCTCCGCAATTTCAATTTACCGCCCAGGATGGAAGCGCTGTGTCAGCCGCGGATTTCAAAGGGAAGATCTGGGTCGCGAACTTTATCTTCACCCGTTGCACGGGCCCGTGTCCCTTGATGACAAGTCGAATGGCGCAGTTGAACCAGGCCTTGCAGGGAAAGACGACCGACGTCGAGCTTGTCTCCATCACCGTCGATCCAGAACATGACACCCCGCAGGTGCTCAGACAATACGGGGAACAGGTCGGCGCTTCTCCCGATAACTGGAAATTTCTGACCGGACCGAAAGATCAGATCGACAACGTGGTCATGAAAGGCTTTCTCCAGGCGCTGTCCAAAGAACCTTCCGGCGCGCCGATCCATTCGACGCGCTTCGTGCTGGTGGACCGCGATGGCTGGATGCGGGCATTTTTGGACGGCAATGATCCGGAGGTCGCGCAAAAGCTTCTCATGGACATCGGAGATCTTTTGCGTGAAGCTCCAAGTGTCGGAAAGAACTGAGTTTCGCTCGCGCAAATGAGGATATCAATAATCCCGGCTGTCGTACTCGCCGCCCTCTTTTCTACCGTGGATCGCGTCATGGCCTGCGTCGGTTGCCGCGAGCCAGGAACCGAGACCGTTACGAAGGAATCGCCGACCGTTCTTGCTGGATGGGCGTTTTCCTGGAGCGTGCTCTTCATGCTGTTGTTCGTCTTCCTTATTGTCGGGGGAATGTCCCTTTACATCTGGCATACCTGCCGGCGTTTGGAACGGGAATCTGCCCCGCGGGTCCCCGGCGGATGAGCGTCAGCGACCTTCCTGCAGTCAACGCCTCTCTCAACGCCTTGGCCACAGTCCTCCTGACGGCGGGCTTTGTCTTCATCAAGCAGAAGCGCATACCCGCGCATCGAGCCTGCATGGTCGCCGCATTTGCGGTCTCCTGCGTCTTTCTCGTCACCTACGTGATGCATAAGATCCTGATGCGCGGGGTTCACACCCCATTCGGCGGGGAGGGCGCGATCCGCACGATCTATTACACCATGCTGATCTCTCATATCATCCTGGCGATCGTGATCGTCCCCCTGGCGATTGTGACGTTGAGCCACGCGGCGGCCGGACGCTTTACGGTACATAGGAAATGGGCGCGTTGGACCTTCCCGCTGTGGTACTACGTCTCGGTGACGGGTGTGCTGGTCTATTTTTTCCTCTATCAATGGTTTCCCCACAAATGAATGGTTTGGAAAATCCTGGCGTATTGGACGCACTTGCCCATGACGCACGCGCCGACAAGCTGGTTCTCGCGATCTACGAAACCCGTCCGTGGTTGGGTGAAGAGACACAACTCTTCCAACTCCAGGAGAAGCTCAACGCCTACCTCTCTTTCGTTCTCGACGGAGAACTGAACGACGCTTACCCGGAATTCGCCGGGAAAGCTGTCGAGATTCAGCTTCGCACAGTTCACGAACTCGATGAAAAGGCGCTCGCCTTTATCCGCCTCGTCCGCGAACAACTCGCCTTGCAGCGGATCGCCTTCGAAATCGTGCGAATCGACGCGATGAAGAGCGAAAGGACAGGCTCTGTCGCGGCTTCCGTCGGGACCCAGCCAAAGAATCCCTGACGCGGCCAGCCGCGCGCCGTATCTGCCCCGCTCTAATCACCTCATGCGGCGGTGGCATGGTTTGTGCTTGCCTGCGCTGCGGGTAATCGTCGCCGTAAATTCAGGGAAGGGCGCGAAAAAAAACTACAAACCGAGGAACAACCAGGACGAAAAACAGCCACTATGAATTCGATTCTCCGAACCCTTCGCTCCGTACTTTGTTGCAGTCTACTCGCCACTCTCTTGCTGCCGGTTCGCGCGGCGGATGACACCGTCAAGGTGGGCATCCTGCATTCCCTTAGCGGAACGATGGCTATTAGTGAAACTTCGCTTCGTGACGTATTGCTCTTTGCAATTGACGAGATCAACGCCAGTGGAGGTGTGCTTGGCAAGAAGCTGGAGCCTATCGTTGTGGACGGCGCCTCAAATTGGCCGCTCTTTGCAGAGAAGGCCAAACAGCTCCTCGAACAAGACAAGGTCGCGGTCACCTTTGGATGCTGGACTTCTGTGAGTCGCAAGTCGGTCCTCCCGGTGTTTGAAAAGTCCAAAGGACTGCTCTTCTATGCTGTCCAATACGAAGGCGAGGAGCTCTCGCCGAATATTTTCTACACGGCCGAAGCTGTGAACCAGCAGGCGACTCCTGCGGTCGACTACCTTCTCGCAGAAGGAAAGAAGAAATTCTATCTGCTCGGCTCAGACTACGTTTATCCGCAGACGACCAATCTGGTGCTTCTCGAGTATCTCCTTAGCAAAGGTGTTCCCATCGAGAATATCGGAGGCGGACTCCGCAAGGACGACTCAGGTAAAGTCATCAGTGCCGGTAAGTACACACCGTTCGGACACACCGATTACCAGCAGATCGTCGGGGAGATCAAGCAATTCGCGGCCAGCGGCGACGCCTGCGTAATCAACACGCTGAACGGTGATACGAACGTGCCCTTCTTTAAGGAGTATGCCGCAGCCGGCCTCACCGCAGAGGATTGCCCGGTGGTGTCTTTCTCAATTTCCGAGGACGAATTCCGTGGTCTTCCGGCGAAGGATCTCGTTGGCCAGCTCGGTTGCTGGACGTATTTCATGTCTCTGGACACACCCGCAAATAAGAAATTCGTTGAGAGCTTTCAGAAGTGGCTTAAGGGCACGAACACGCCGGGAATCGTCAAGGAGAATCGCGTCACCTGCAGTCCGATGGTTCTCTCTTACGATGGCGTCTACCTGTGGAAAAACGCCGTGGAGAAGGCGGGCTCCTTTGATGTTGAGAAAGTTGTGGCCGCGCTCGAATCGGGAATCACTTTTGACGGGCCCGGAGGAACCGTTACGACGCAAAAGAATCACCATCTGACGAAAAATGTCTATATCGGTGAGACGGCAGCCGACGGTCAATTCAAAGTAATCGATTCCTTCGACGGTATTTTTGGCGAGCCCTTCCTTAAGGGGACGTTCAAGGACAAGAAGGTTTCGAGCAATACTCCGAGTGCTTCGCCAACTGAATAACGTCTGTCGGCGCGCATCCAGAGGAACGAAACCAGCGTTCCGCCTTGTTCCCACACACGTGAGGGCATGGTTTCATATTGTCTTTGTCGGCGTTGCGATTCTCGTAGGGGCAAGCGCCCGGGCGGATGACGCGACGGCGAGGAGTTTGCTGACGAAGGCGATTCTTTCATCGAACGTCAAAGAACAGGTTGACTTAATCGGCAAGCTCGCGGAGACGGGATCCGAAGCCGTTCCGGTGATGCTCAACGCGTGGCGGGATGGCAAAGTGTTTGTTCACCAAACAGCGGACGGTCAGAAAGTTCCTTTCCTCAGGACGGACGGTCAGGCGACGCGGATCGATGATGGAAGTCCAATCGAGGCATCGGAAACGACCCCGGTCGAATCGACGACCAAGCTCCGCAAAGCCATGAAGAACACTCTGGATGTGCTGACGATCGCTGGGCCCGATCCGCAAGGTCGTCGCGCCGCCATAACCAAGCTGGGGATGACCCAGAATGCCGCGTATCTGCCCATTTTCGAGGCGCGACTCGCGGTCGAAAAAGACCCCTCCGTATTGAAAGCCCTTAGGGAAGCCATCGCGATTACACAGCTCGCCGGCACGGAAAGCGCTGCCAAGGTTACCGCGATCGAGTTTCTGGCAAAACACAACATCATTCGCAGCCTCGACTCGCTTAAGAAGCTCTCAACGGATCCGGATCCCCAAGTCG
>DASTFP010000259.1:0-18145 GCA_035719865.1 Terrimicrobiaceae bacterium
TACATGAACAACCCCGTTTTTATCTATCGCGGCAGGCCAGCCTATTATTATGGGGGAAGACGCTTTTTTTATCGCCCCGGTAATCGCTATTATTACCGGCGCGGTTACCGCTACTATTATTGATGACCAACAATCCAACCCCAGACAACCAGAAAACTATGAGCCTCTTTGATGCTATTCTTTCCTCGATGAACGACCCTTCCCGCGCAACCCAAAAGAGTGATCTTGAGGGTTTGCTAGGCGCCTTCGGAGGCGGCGGAGGCGGCTCTTCGCAAAATGTCGGCCAGATGGCCGGCCTGATTGGCGGCTTGCTCAAGCCGATGCTTCAGGAGCAAAAGGCAGTCAGCGGCGAACAAGGTGTTGACTCCATGCTGCACGACATCAAGCGGAGCGCCAATTCGCCCGATCAACTCCGGCAGGTCTTGGGCACTGATCGCATGGATCAAATGGTAGGCCGCGCCCAGCAGAGGACCGGCTTGGACTCGAATACCGTAATGCGACTCATCTCGGTCGCGCTTCCGGCGGTGATTGCCTTGCTGCAATCAGGACGCCCCGCCGCGGCGCCCGCCGGCGCAGCCGTCACGGATGCGACCCGCGCAACGGCGGGTGGCCAGACAAATCCGATTCTTTCCCAGTTTCTCGACTCTGATGGAGACGGAGATGTGGATATGAACGATATGCTCCAACTTACCTCGCGATTCCTCCAGAAATAAGCCTTGCACTGAAAATTCACGCGACGTTTCGCTCGTTCCCTCCCGGCCATCGTTGCCGGAATGCAGTCCATCTTCGGGCGTTCCTCGTTCGGCGCGCTTTCTGCAGCCGCCGCTGAATTCCAGCGGGCGGAGAATAGCGTCGAACAAGATTTCAGCGCCCTCACCTAACTCGCGTGCGCGACGGCGTTGTCACTCGGGGAATCTCTCCTATTCTCCGACCATGCCAGACGACGCGCCTTATCCCGAACACGATTCGGCAGAATCAGGAAGTCTCAGGGACTTCAAGAGCCGGCATCCCAGAGACATCGCGGAAGAGATCCGCGATCTTCCCCTGGCGCGCATCCGCGAGATCCTGAGGGAACTTCCGGACGCGCTGACCGCAGAGGTTGTCTCCCAACTGCCCCCGGGCGTGCAGGTGCGTCTCTTTGAGTCCATGCAGGTCTCCAATCTTTCCGGCATCGTCGGGGAAATGTTCAGTGACGACGCCGCAGACGTGCTTGGCCATGTATCGGCCGCGCGGTTGCGTGAAATCATGAGCGGAATGCCTCCGGAAGAGGCAGGGCAGATCAGAGACCTTCTAAAATATCCGGAGGATACCGCGGGAGGCATCATGCAGACGGAGGTCGTCTCCGTTCCGGAGGATGCCAGTATCGCGGAGGCCCTCGCTTTGCTCCGCCGCGAGGAGGATGAGTTGCCCAACGGGATCTTTTACATTTACGTGACCGACGTCGAGAGGCGGCTTCGCGGTGTCCTGCGGGTGCGAGATCTCCTCTTTAGCCCGTCAAATCTCAAGATCCGGGACATCATGGTAGCGGAGGTGCGAGCCGTGTCGGTGCACGCGGACCAGGAGGAGATTGTCCGCCTCTACCGCGCCTATGGGTTTAGCGCCATCCCGGTCGTTGATGATTTTCAGAGACTATGCGGGGTCGTGACAGCAGACGATGTTCTCGATGTTGTCGAAGAGGAGGCTACCGAGGACATGCAGCGGATGGTCGGTCTTTCCGGTGAAGAGGCAGCAGAAACGCCCTGGATGCATTCCGTGCGCAATCGCCTCCCCTGGCTCTACTTCAACCTCGCGACTGCCTTCCTCGCCGGATGGGTTGTGTCGTTGTTCGAAACAACCATCGCGAAGTACGCGGTCCTTGCCATCTTCCTGCCGATCATCGCGGGCCAGGGCGGGAATGCGGGAACACAAACCCTCACGATCATCGTTCGCTCGATTGCTCTCGGGCAGCTTCCGGAAAAGCGCCACCGCTCAATTCTGGTGAAAGAAATATTGGTCGGCCTGCTCAATGGTCTGGCTATCGGTCTGGTGGTCGGGGGAGTTTCGTGGCTCTGGCGCGGCGAATTTGTCCTCGGAGCCATCACCTTTGCCGCGATGGCGATGAACATGGTCGCGGCGGGCATAGCGGGCGTGCTGATCCCGCTCGGACTGAGAGCGCTTCGCATCGACCCGGCCCTGGCCTCCGCGATCCTGCTGACGACAGTCACCGATGTCGTCGGATTCTTTTTGTTCCTCGGCCTGGCTGCCCTGATACTCAGCTACTTTCCCACTGCGCTGTAAGTCCGCGGTCTTTCCGCACCATTTGCAGAAACGTTCCGGAGCGATTAGAGTTAGTCATGAAAGCGGCCGCCTTGACGTGTCTGTTGGCGGTGGCCGGTTGGGCGAAGGCGGGGCAGCCTGTCTTCATCACAACGCCGCCCCAATCCATTATCGTCCCGACGCAGGCGCAGGGTCCCACGAGCACTACGTCGGTCTCGAATCAGGCGACCATGAGCCAGATTATCAACCAGCTCAATCAGCGGCAGTTCCGGCTCAACGTCGCCGCGGCTCAAACGGCTCCTCAGCGCGCCGTGTTTGTTCCTCAAAGAATCACCGTCAAGAGTGGAAAGTAGTTCGCGGACGACGATTCAGGAAATTCGGTTGTGTCGCGCCTGATGGACGGTGAAAGAATCTTTCGATCGCCCGTAGGAGAAACTGCAAACTCCCTTCATGCAAACAGCCATTCACATCGCGTTGGTCAGCGGGAGCTTGAATCCCGAGAGCCTGAGTCGCCAGTTGGCCCTGCATGCTTCCAGCTCCCTGGATTCTCTCGGGGCCAATGTTGATTTCATTGATCTGCAGCAAGTGAAGCTTCCCCTCTGCGATGGTGACACGGCCTACTCGGATCCCGAGGTCGAAAAGACTCGCTCCCGCATAGAAAAAGCCGCGGGAGTTTTGGTCGCAGCACCCGTCTACAACTTCTACATGAATGCCGCTGTTAAGAACCTGGTGGAGCTGACCGGCAGCGCGTGGGAAGGAAAGGTCGTCGGATTCTTGAACGCCGCGGGAGGTTATTCCAGCTATATGTCGGTAATGAGCATGGCCAACAGTCTGATGCTGGACTTCCGATGCGTCATCGTGCCGCGGTTTGTCTACGCTACGAGCTCCGCTTTTCGAGATGGCGCCGTTTCGGACAAAAAGGTGGCCGAGCGAATCGACGAGCTCGCGCACGATTTGGTCCGCTTCGCCAAGGCGCTCTCAGATCCGTAGCGCTTGATGCTGAGGGCCTCCGCAAGCCTCATCCCCAAAAGCATGGCTAAATGGCGACTCTCAAATCGAAGGAAGCCAGCTCCTTCGGAGAAAATTTTCGCATGACAAGCCGGAACGCTTGTGTTATCCTAAGCACTCATGCCTATGCAAAGAAAAAGTGCGTTCTCTCGTCGTCTTCCCGATTTGGTGACTGAAGAGCTTGTTGCCGCTCTGTCGAAGAAAGGGTCTTCGTTTGAGTTCAAACAACTCTTCGACGTCGTGCACGAACGGCTGCGTGCCCGCAATGCGGCAAGCGGCGGAGAGGAGATGCTCCGCCTTCGCGCATACGAAAAACTTCAGAACCTCGTCTCACGCGGTATGGTCAAGAAGACCGGGAAAAAGTACCGCGGTTTGGCATCGCTTGCGAAAGCCTTGACACCGCCTGCTGAACTCGCGGCAGTTGGAAAGTAGCTTCAGAATTTGCGGGGCTCAGCCCTGCCGTCGACATCCAAGTTCAGGACTTCGCTCCCCGCGGCGTGGTGATATGCGCTGATTTTAAGTAGACAGGCTGGGGGTTGTTGGGCTCCCAGTCCGCCGCGATCAAGGCCAATTTTGCGGCGCTCGGCGTGCGGATAATAACGCCGTGGAGAAACTCAATCGCGGCCGGCGCGATGATCGGGAGATTGGAGTTTTGCTGCACGGCGTCAATCAGCTGAGCCTTTCGAAAGAGCTCAGGCTGCCCCTCGAGATCTCCGCCGACGACTCGCGCGAAGTAGTATTGTTCGCGTCGCGCGTCGCCGACGGCGCAGTAACTGCCTTCACCAAGCCCGAGGAGTGAGGAAACGCCCACCAGCGGAATCGCACGAGCGGTCGCAATGCCCCAAGCCACCGCAATGGCCGAACGGATCCCATTGTAGCTGCCCGGCCCGATTCCGACGATCACGCGAGTGATGGCCGGGGTCCCACCAAGAACGCCCTCGAGCGCGGAGAACAGGGCTCCGCCGCGGCCGCGCGGAACATCGACGCAGATCTCACGAATGATCTGGCGGTCCGTGGTCACGGCCACGGAGGCGCGTGGCGTCGAAGCATCAACAGCAAGGATCACTGCGCGCGCGAACCGCGAATGCGGCGTCCGCCCCTCGGCAAGATTTCGAAACTCAAGCGGATGGTTCGCGCCGGGAGGTATTCGGGAAACTTGTCGCCCCATTCCACCACGATGCTCCCGTCCACGAGGCAATCGTCGAAGCCTGTGCCATCCAGTTCTTCCGTGCCCCTTAGCCGGTAGAAGTCGAAATGATGAAGCGAAAACGGGCCGCCCGCATACTCATGCATGATGGTGAAGCTCGGGCTGGAAGGTTCCTCAGAGCATCCGAGGCCGGCGGCAACACCTTTGGTGAGCTGGGTCTTCCCCGCCCCAAGGGGTCCCTCCAAACTCAGCACGGTGCCCGGCTCAATCA
This sequence comes from Terrimicrobiaceae bacterium, assembly GCA_035719865.1. Lineage (GTDB taxonomy): Bacteria > Verrucomicrobiota > Verrucomicrobiia > Chthoniobacterales > Terrimicrobiaceae > DASTFP01. The sequence continues at coordinate 4,683 of DASTFP010000259.1, forward strand.
GTGTGGAGATCTCCTCTCCGAGATGAGCAGTTTCCTCGGGAGTACGGCAAACCACTCCTTCCCGGGAGAACAGTTCATCGAGCATTGGTTTTCGGTTTGCCATCAAATCACTAATCTAGTTCGCTCGCAGTCATGAGCTCAACCCCGCTCTGGAATCGCTTCGGAAAATTTTTGCCCGCGCGCGCCGGAAGTCTTTCGCCGCAACACCGTCGCGTCAGTCTCAAGCGCGCGGTTGCAGTTCTCGCCGTCGGCGCGGCTTTGCTGACCGGATGCGACAATCCGCAAAGAACTGTTGATTCGATCCGAAAGCAGCTCACGGAATTTAAGGCCGCCCCGGACGATACCAAGCAGGCGAAAATTGAGATGGATCTCGCAAAATTGGAGAGCCAGATCGCCGGACTCGAACAACGCGGAGATCCCAGAGCCGCAGAAATGAGGAGGCAACTGGATTCACTGCGCAGCGATTATCAGGCCGCGAAAATCGCGAAGGCTCTCCTGGATGCAAAGAGTGCGATCGAGGGCTTCGGGCAAGCTATCAAGGACACCGCCAAAAGCGTCGAAGACGCCTTCAAGAACTCTCAAACAAACAGCGGCGATTAAGTCGAGACCCGGTTGGCTGAGCGCGCGACGGCATGATCGCCGCAAGATTGACCTTTGGCGCGGCGTAAGGAATCTGCTCTCCCGCGCTTCTGAGCGTTAAGAACTCAACGCGACAGCACCAAGCGTCGCAGGTCCTCCACACCGATTTCGTCAAGGCTCCCGACCGCCAGGTCGGCGTGGCCAAGGAGATCAATCGGATTCGTCGTCGCCACAGCGACGACTTTCATCCCGGCGCGATGCGCGGCCTCGATGCCGAACAAGGCATCTTCCAGCACGACGCAGTTTGGCGGCTGCATGCCGAGCAGAGAGGCGGCCTTCAGGAAAACGTCGGGAGCGGGCTTGCCATTGACAACATCGTCCGCACTGACGACTTCATCGAAGAACTCGCCCAATCCCGTTGAAGCGAAGATCGAGTCGAGATTCTTGCGCGGCGTGGAGGAGCCTACCGCCCGAGGAACGCCGGCCACTCGGAGCGCCGCGAGCAATTCCCTTGCGCCCGGGAGGATTGTCATACCGCCCTCGCCCACGAGTTCGCGGTACAATGCTTCCTTCCGGTCCCCGAGTCGCCGGATTTCGGAGGGATCAGAACTCCAATGCAGGATCTCAGAAATGATGACCTCATTCTTTTTCCCGAAGCCCTTCTTAAAATGGCCCGCGGGAAGCAGTTTGCCCGTCTCCCCGGAGAGAATTTCCCACGACTTCTCATGCTGCGCCGAGGAATCGATTACCACCCCATCCCAGTCAAAAATCGCCGCAAACTCCCTCACGACTTGAGAATGCTTCCGATGGCCGCTTCGTCGGGGGCCGGGCCCACTATCGCCGCAGTCGTGCACTGTGGGTCCAGAAAATCTTTCGCCGCCGCCTGCACGTCCTCACAAGTCACACCACGCAGCCGCGCATGGATCTCCTCGGGGTCGATGATCCTCCCATAAACCAGGACCGAACCACCGAGACGCATGTTGTGAGTCGAGGTTCGCTCCAGCGACATGCGACTCGTCCCGACCGCATACTCCTTCGCGCGCTTGAGCTCAGCCGGACGAACAGGCCGCTCCTTCAAATCCTTAAAGATTGAGAGGATCAGACGCAGAGACTTCTCAACGTTCCTTTGCTCGAGCCCCAGCGAAATATTGAGCATCCCCGTATCCTTGAAGCTCGAGGGGTGGGCGCTCACGGAGTAGCAGAGCCCGCGCCTCTCGCGCAGTTCCTGGAACAGCCGCGAACTCGCGTTGCCTCCAAGAATCACGTTCAAGATCTGCATGGCGTAGCGGCGTGCATCGTGATGGCTCGGGCCCGGAAACCCCAGGGCAAGCTGAGTTTGCTGGACGTCGCGCCGTTCGGAGACAACCGTCGGCTCGCGCGAATAGTCCGGCGCCTTGACCTGGCGAACAGGTTTTCGGGATGGAATCTTTTCGAGGAGCCGGCGGGCATGCGCGATCACCTCCTCGTGGCCAATCTTTCCTGCCGCGGAAATCACTGTGCTGCCCGCGTGATAATGTGTTGCGCGATAGGACAGAAAATCATCACGTTGCATGCTCTCAACGGTATCGGGAGTTCCCGTGAGCGGACGGCCCAGCGGATGGTTGAGAAAAAAATGCTTGTTGAGAAGCTCCTGCACATGGGACGAGGGCTCGTCTCGATACATCAGTATCTCTTCGCAGATGACGCCGCGCTCGCGCTCGATATCGCGCGCGGTGAACTTCGGATTCATATAGAGGTCGCACAAGACATCGCATAATCGCGGAAAAAACTCCGCTGCGGCCGTGGCGTAGTAGCACGTGCGCTCCTCCGAGGTATAAGCATTCATGTCGCCGCCTACCCCCTCGACCTCCTCCACAATACGTCGAGCGGATCGCCGGGACGTGCCCTTGAACAGCATGTGTTCAATGAAGTGCGAAATGCCGTTCAGATTGGCCGGCTCATGGCGACCTCCAACACCCGCCCAGATACCCATCGCGGCCGTTTCGACATGAGGGATCTCGCAGGTCGCGATGCGAAGTCCGCTGGCAAGTGTCGTCAGCCTGGCATTCATTGTCTCCAAGGAACAAGCGATCGCCCTTGCCCCCTACGGACCAGAACCCTCCCCGCGCCCTCTGAGAATCATTTCCGCCAACTCGAGATCGCGAGGATACGTGACCTTGACGTTCCAATTAGGATTCTCAACGACCCTCGCCTTGCCGCCCGATCGAATGAGAAGGGAAATCTCGTCCGTAATCGTGCCGCCTGCCTCCCGCACGTCCTGGAGCAGGGACTCAAGGACGCCGAGCTCCAGGATCTGCGGAGTCTGCATCCGCCAGAGGTTCTTGCGAGAAACCGTTTCCACGGTGAGCAATTGGTTATTAACTCGATGAAGGGTATCCGTTACAGGCTCAGCGATGACAGAGGCGCCGAACTCCCGGGCAGCCTGATAGCAGGCGGAGACCATCTCGGGCGTCACCAGAGGGCGCGCGCCATCGTGGACAGCGACGAAGATCGGGCGCGGATTTGTGAAGGCTGCCGTGCCCGCAAGAACGGATTGCACACGCTCCTTGCCGCCAGGCACGATCTGTCGAACCTTCTGAAATTCAGCGGCGAGGGCTTGAAACTCCTCGATCCGATCCGCGGCGCAGACCAAGACGATGTGATCAACATCCGGACAATCGTTGAAGGCCGCAAGACTGTGCGCGATGAGCGGTCGCCCGCCCAGGGGAGCTGAGAGCTTGTCGAAACCCATGCGCCGGCTTGCCCCGGCGGCGACGACAATGGCAGCCAAATCTGGAGGTGTCTCGTTCAAGGAAGAAGTTTCTGCACCGCGCTGCTCAGGGTCCTGCCGTCGGCCCGGCCGGCCGCCTTGGCGGTGGCGATTTTCATAACGGCGCCCATCTGTTGTTTGGAGACTGCTCCCGCCTCCGCAATCGCCTCCTTGACCAAAGCAGTGATTTCATCCGGCGACAAGCCTGCCGGCAGATACGCAGAAAGAATCGCCATCTCAGCGCTTTCGGACGCTGCCAGCTCCGGACGCCCGCCCCGCTCGAAACCCTCGACAGAATCCTGCCTTTGCTTGATCTGCTTCCGAATCACCGAGGCAACTTCAGAATCTTCAAGCACAGTGCCGGCGCCGCTCTTCTCAATTGCTGCATTCATAATGGCCGTCTTGAGCATCCGCAATGCATTGAGTCGAATTGTATCCCTGGCCCTCATGGCGTCCTTGATATCATTGTCAACTTGGGATTGGAGAGTCATCAAGAAAATCAATAGACAGGATTCGCAGGATTTACAGGATTAAGAGATGTCTGTCCGCACCCGATTCGCCCCTTCGCCCACCGGCTATCTCCACGTCGGGGGTGCGCGCACGGCGCTGTTCAATTGGCTCTTCGCGCGAAAGAACGACGGGAAATTCATTCTGCGCATCGAAGATACCGATGAAAAACGGAATAGCCCCGAGGCGATGCGGGCGATCTACGAGGGACTGAACTGGCTGGATCTCCATTGGGACGAAGGCCCGAACGTTGGCGGGAGTTTTGGTCCCTACCTGCAAAGCCAGCGAGAGGAAGTTTATCGGAAGCACCTTTCCGAGTTGGAGACGGGCGGCCATATCTATTTGGACGAAGGAGCGGTCCGGTTCCGGTCGCCGCGCAAGACTGTCGTCGTCGAAGATATCGTTTGCGGGCGGATCGAGTTCGACATGTCAAATCCTGCCACCCATCCCGACATGACTCTCCGGCGGCCGGACGGCTCTTGGATTTTTCACTTTGTGAACGTTGTTGACGATCTGGAGATGAAGATCACGCATGTCATCCGGGGCGAAGATCACCTCTCCAACACGCCAAAGCACATCGAACTCTACCGGGCCCTCGACGCCGAGCCTCCGAAGTTCGCCCATATTCCGCTAATCTTGAATCACGAGGGCAAGAAGCTCAGCAAGCGGGACGGCGGATCGAGCGTGGCTTACTTCGTCGAAAACGGATACGCGCCGGAAGCGGTTCTCAATTACCTCTGCCTCCTGGGTTGGTCCCCAAAAGACAACAGGGAGATGCTTCCGCTCGACGAAATCCGCAACCTCTTCGAATTGGAGTCGATCAATCGGCGCAATGCCATCTTCGATCTCGACAAGTGTTTTTGGCTCAATGGCCAGTACATCCTCCAGATGAGCCTGGAGCGCTTTGGCGACCTTTCCCTTCCTTTTGTGGAAAAGGCGGGCATCACCTATGGCTCGCGCGCGGAGCTGCTTCGCGCATTGGCAATCGTCAAACCCAAGGTCAAGCACCTCTGCGACGTGCCGGCGTGGATCGGTTTTCTCTTCACTGAGGACTACCCTTTCGATTCGGCCTCTGTCGAAAAAGCATTGAAAAGACCCGGCGCCCTGGAACGCCTGGAATCTCTCGCCAACGCTCTCACCGCGCTCCCCGACTGGTCACGTGCCGCGATCGAATTGAAACTGAAGGAAACCGCGGCCACCCTCGGGGTGAAGGCAGGAGACCTTGTCCACCCGGCGCGTGTCGCCGTGAGCGGCAAATCTGTCGGGCCCGGCCTTTACGAGATGCTGGAAGTTCTCGGCAAGGATCGCGTTCTGGCGCGTTTCACAAGAGCAACCGCCCTGGTCCAAGAAAAATGCCATTGACTCAAGCACAGATCACACACCTCCCTGGGTGCGGAAGGGCGCTTACCGGCGCCAGGGCGGAACCGCTGCTGCAAGGGTATCGGCCGCGACCTGCGCTCCACCCGTGATGAACGACACGATTTACGAGGCCAGCCAGCTTATCACGCACGGAGAGAGCTTCCGGTCGATGGCTCCTCCCGCGCGCCTCGCGGTTTTTGGCGATCCAGTCGCTCACTCGAAGTCACCTTCGTTCCAGAACGCTGCGCTCCGCTCCTGCGGGATAGCGGCACAATACATAAAGATCCACACGCGCCCGGATGAACTTGCCGCGGCGCTCCGGGCACTCCCGGCGGCGGACTTTCTGGGAACCAATGTCACCATTCCGCACAAGGCCGGAGCTCTCGCCAGCGTGGATGAAGCCGACGATTACGCCCGCAGCTCTGGCGCCGTGAATACCGTCCTCGTGGATGGTCAGAAATTGGTCGGATTCAACACCGATGGTCCCGGCCTTCTACGGGCCCTTCGCGAAGAGTTCTATGTGGACCTGCGCGATCTGCGGGTGATGCTTCTTGGCGCGGGAGGCGGCGCCGGCCGCGCGATTGCCGTCCAGTGTGCCCTGGAAAGCTGCGAACGCCTGGTTCTTGTCAATCGCACCTTCGAAAAAGCCAGGACGCTGGCGCAGGAGCTTTCTTCCTATTTCCGCAGTGATCGCCTCGTCGGTCCCGCCGAGCGCCTGGAGGCCATTCCGCATGAGGAGCGCGCGTTGCGAGAGCAACTGGCCAAAACCGATCTCATCATCAACGCCACTTCCGTCGGGATGAAACGCACCGACCCCCGGCTTGTCCCGGCCGGACTCCTCACGCCCAACCTCATGGTCTATGACACCGTTTACGCGACCGGGAAAACCCGCCTGATCGAGGATGCCGAGGCCGCCGGAGCCCGCGTCGCCAGCGGCCTCTCCATGCTGCTCCATCAAGGCGCTCTATCCTTCGAAATATGGTTCGGCCGCGCGGCGCCGTTGGAGGCTATGCGCGCGGCATTGAAAGCTGCGAACTGAGAAGACTCCGCGCATCGGCCGCGTCGCGGACGATCTGCGCCCGCAATTCCTCGATCGAGGAAAATTTCTGTTCCGGACGCAGGAAGCGCTCGAATTTCACTTCGAGGTCATGACCGTAGCAATCGCCGGAATAATCAAAAATGTGGACTTCGAGCACGCGATCGTCGCTTCCTCCTACGGTAGGGCGCACACCGACGTTGGCGACCCCGTCATACCATCGGGAATCCAGCACGGCGCGCACGGCGTAGACGCCGTTTGGTGGGAACCGTTCATTATGCGCGGCGAGATTCGCCGTAGGAAATCCGATTCCGCTACCCCGGCCGGCGCCAGACACGACTGTTCCAAGGATGGTGTAATCCCTCCCCAGCAGTCGCCGCGCGGTTTCGAAGTCACCCGTCTCAACCGCCTTTCGGATGCGCGTGCTGCTAACCAACGCGCCATCGACCTTCACCGGCTCAATTTCCAGCGTTTCGAAGCCGAATCGCTCCCCAAGATCAGCCAGCATTGCGACGTTCCCCGAACGCCCCTTGCCGAAGGCCCAGTTGTGTCCGACGCAAATCATACGCAGCGAGTTCGCGGAGCGCACAAGCGCTTCAATGAATGCTTCCGGCGGCTGAGCGGCAAAGGCCAGATCGAAGGTCGCGAGCAGCAGATACCGGCACCCCAGTGTTTCGATCAGGCGCAATTTGTGCGGGGTCGATGTCAGGAGATGCGGAGCCGAATCCGGTCGCAGAACGCGCGCCGGGTGCGGATGAAACGTTAGGACCACCGCGGATCCCCGCATTCGCTCCGCTTCCGCAATCGCCCGTCTGATCAAGGCCTGATGGCCCAGGTGCACGCCGTCAAACACGCCGATCGCCACACAGTGCGGACCCGGAATCTCTGAGAGTTCCGGGACAGAACTCACGACCTTCATGGTGACGGCGATTTCATAAGCGGTCTATTTTTGATGAAGTCGGTCTTCGGTTCTTCAGGCACCCCGAAGGCGGGAGACGGTCGGCAGGTTCAAGATGCGAGCCACGAGCTGCTCACGGGGCAGAGTCTTGAGTTCTTTGACGCCCAGCGCATGGTCAACACTGAATCGACCGGACTTTGTGCGGCGCAACGTCTGCAAATGAGCGCCACAGCCGAGATCCCGGCCTATGTCATGGGCATAGGTGCGCACATAGAATCCCTTGCTGCACACGACTCGAAAATCGATTTCAGGAAGGCGGATTGCCTGGATCTCATGGGCATAAACCCGCACGAAGCGCGGCTCGCGCTCGACCTGCTTGCCCTGCCGCGCAAGCTTGTAGAGCGGAACCCCATCCTTCTTGATTGCGCTGATCATCGGCGGCGTCTGGTAAAAGTCGCCTTGGAACCTGGCGAATGCCTCCTCCATCTGACTCCGCGAGAAGTCGGCCACCGGATGCCTTTCAATCACTTCGCCGTCGGCATCCTGGCTGTCAGTCACCTCGCCGAGCCGCAGAGTGCCGACATATTCTTTGTCTTCGCTCATGAGCAAGTCTTGAATCTTTGTGCCGCGCCCGATGGTAATTAGCAAGAGACCTGTGGCCAGAGGATCAAGCGTACCGCAATGGCCCACTTTTTTAGTTCCGAGCGCCCGACGCGCAATCGCCACGACATCATGTGACGTCATTCCCTGCGCCTTGTCCACGAGCAGCACGCCGTCAGTTTCGGTTACGGATCTCATGACAGACAGCCTCCAGAAATCTGGATTCAACTTCCGCAAGCCTTCCCCGAACGCGCGCGCCAGCGGCCAAGGGATGCCCTCCGCCCCCAAAGAGTTTGCAAATCTCGCAGACGTCCACGCGCAGATCCTTTGAACGCGCGCTTATTCGAACTCTTCCTTCAGGCAATTCCTCGAAGAAGACCGCCGCAACCACCCCCTCGACGGAGCGCAAATGATCGATGACCCCCTCGTTGTCCTCCGGCAACACCCCCAATTGATCGACCGCAGCCCGCGACAAAGAGAAGCTTGCCAGGTGTCCATCGCAGCAAAAGCGTGCCTCGTTCAGCGCATGGCGGAGCAAATCGAGGCGTCGTCGCGGTTGGCTGTCGTACATCTTCTGCGACAGGGCCGCGACATTCACTCCGGCAGCAACAAGCCCGGATGCCGCGTCAAAGGTGCGCGAGTCCGTGCCCTCATATTGAAAAGACCCCGTGTCGGTCGAGATGGCCGCGAAAAGGTTTGTTGCAATCTCGGGCGAAAGCGCCACTCCCCTTTCCACAAAAAACTCGTAAATGATCTGTCCCGTCGCGGGCGCGTTGGGATCCACATAGTTCAAATCGCCGTAGAGCTCGTTGCTGACATGATGGTCGATGTTAATCAGCGTCCGAGCTGAGGATACTCCGCCGAGCACCGTGCCGAGGCGGTTTTTGACGGAGTTGTCCAATGCCACAAGCACGTCAAACTCGCGTGGACCGGAATTGGGCGCAGCGATCAGCTCGTGACACGGCAGGTAGCGATACTTCTGCGTAACACCATCTTCGTTCCAGGCCGTAACCGCTTTGCCAAGGCCGCGGAGCCAAAGCGCGAAGGCGAGGGTCGACCCCAAGGCGTCGCCGTCAGGTCGCACATGGCTCGCAACCAGGATGCTGTCCGCGCTTTCAATGGTCGCCGCGATCTCGGAAAAGGACGCGTTCATTTGGTGTCGTCCAAACCAAGATCATCGAGAATATTGATTATGCGGGACCCCCGTTCGATGGAATCGTCAAGCCTGAAGCTTAGATGCGGAGTATGCTTCAGCACCACGCGCTTGGAGACTTCCGTCTGAAGCATGCCACGATTCTGCTCGAGCAAGGCAAGGACTTCCTGCCTCTGAGTATCATTTCCCAGCGCGCTCACATAGACGTGCGCGCGCTTGAGATCGGGCGTAATTTTGACACCGCTGACAGTCACCAGGGGCGCCGAGAAGGTTAATTCGCGCAGGATGATCTGTCCCAGCTCGCGCTTGAGAACTTCACACACCCGTTCGATTCGGTGTTTCATGGCAAATTGGGAATCGGGGAGCCTACCGCTTTCCAACAGTTGGTCGAGTCAATTTCGCCGCTTCAACTGCCCGAACAAGCGCCCCTTTCGAAAAACGTTGTCCACCATTTTGGCAGGAGATCCTGACACAGAAGGGAAGTTTGGCACGACGGGTTACCCCCTGCAAGGCTGACATCAGGGATGAGCCTCCCCATCCTGCCGAGAAATCTCCAGCGAGATCCGCAACAACTAGCCGAACATAAGGTTTTGAAAACCGACAGGAAAGCGCGAGAAGTAAATTGGTTATCGAACCTTGAAACGCTACGCTCTGATATTTCTGGCGGCCATTTTTCTCCCTAGCCTGGTTCTCGGGTGGCTGGCGCTCCGAACGGCCGGCGAACAGCGCGTTCTCATCGAACGCCAGGCCGCCGACCTCCATCAGGCCGAAACGGACGCGCTCGCGGCAGAGCTGCGCAAACTGGTCGAGAAAAAGCAGCACGCATTCGATGAGATCGTCCGCGCTCTCGTCTCCGAACGAGACGCCTCGGCCCTTGCCAAAAACTATGGCAACCAGCTCGCCCGCTTCTGGCGCGAGGGTGGAATTCCGTTTGCCATCTCGCCGAACGGCCGTCTTGCGTTTCCAACTCCGGCCCATGCGCAAGAGGATGCCAGCTTCGAGGACTTCTTCGTCGACAACGCTGCGTTTCTTGGCAATCGAGAGTCTGCCGAGATTTACCAGATCGAAGAGCCTGCTCAGCTGAAGGGTAGCCCCCTCGGCAACGCGGAGCCCGACAAGCTCCCGTCTGTGGCACCGGCCGGCGCCGCAGGCTCCCCGTCGAAAGTCGATTCGCCGAACCTCAAGGACAGATACTCGACCCGGAGCATCGTTCCGCAAATGACCGCTTCCGACATCCCCACACCGGGCTCTTCGAGGGTTTCGCCGGAGCTTGTGGATTTTCAAACGGCCGTGGGAGGAAACGCCAATGGAGTCCTCTCCCGGTTCGTTCAAAATGACTTGCAGCTCCTGTTCTGGACCCGACCGGACCCCAACAAGAACTGGCTCTTCGGTCTGATCCTCGGCCCGAACGAACTCAATAACCTGGCTAAAGATGTCCTTCCCGAAAAACCTGAAAGCGCGGTTTTGCTGGCGGTCCTCAACGATAAGGCGAAACCGGTTTCCAAATCACCTGCCGGATTCACGGCGAGATGGAAGCGACCTTTCGTCGCAACTGAGGTCGGCGAACTCCTCCCGCACTGGGAGGTCGCGCTTTACCTGTCAGATCCCGCACAGTTCAAGGAGTCTGCGCGCCTCGTCACGGTGACGCTCGTTTTGCTCATCACCCTGGCGCTGGCGGCGATCATGGCCGGCGGTTACCTGGTCGCTATTGATACTCGACGCCAGCTGCGCCTCGCGCAGAATAAGACCGACTTCGTATCCAACGTGTCGCACGAGCTCAAGACGCCCCTGACCTCCATTCGCATGTTCGCGGAGTTGCTTGCCGAGGAGCGGGTCAAGGATCCCGAAAAACGCACTCGCTACCTGCGGATCATCGCCAGCGAGAGCGAGCGCCTCGCTCGCCTCGTCAATAATATCCTCGACTTCGCCCGTATCGAGAAAAAACGAAAGACTTACGATATCCGGCCGGCCGACGCCTATCCCGTCATTCAGCGGGTTTGGGAATCCGAGAGCGACCGGCTTCGGGAAGCCGGCTTTGTGGTCGAGTGGTCCGATGGTCACGGGCCTTACCCTGTGATCTGCGACGATGACGCCCTGGCCCAGATTCTCGTTAATCTCATCTCCAACGCGGAAAAGTACAGCCCGGAGAGAAAAGAGGTCGTCTTACACTCGGAAATTGAGAAGGGAATGCTCGCGGTCTCCGTTCTTGACCGGGGGGCAGGAATTCAAAAGGGTCTCGAAAAGAAAATCTTTGAAGCGTTCTTCCGTGGGAGCGATTCCTTGTCCAGTGGCGTGCAAGGGTCAGGGCTCGGGCTCACACTGTCCCGACGGATGGCGCGCGATCAAGGAGGAGACGTCACATACCGCTCCCGCGAGGGCGGTGGCAGCATTTTTACCCTCCGGATACCCGTGCAGCAAACCTCAGGCTCATGAACAAGCGGATCCTTGTTGTTGAGGATGACGCCTACATCCGGCTGGGCCTTGTCGAGGCCCTCGAGGGCAAAGGCTATGAAGTCACCGAGTGCTCGGATGGCTCACAGGTAGTCGACATGATCCGGCAGCATGAGCCCGATCTGGTTGTTCTGGACGTCATGCTCCCGCGAAAAAGCGGATACGAAATTTGCCGCGAACTCAGGCGAACCGGGAATGAAGTTCTCATTCTGATGCTCACTGCAAAAGGCCATGAGGCGGATAAGGTCATCGGTCTGGAGCTTGGGGCCGACGACTATGTGACAAAACCCTTCGGTGTGCGCGAACTCATCGCACGAATTAACGCGCTGCTGAGACGTGGGCAGCTCGCCAGACTGTCCAACGAGAAACCTCCCGACGATTTGCGATTCGGCGATGTCGAAATTGACGTTCCCGCGTTGCGCGGAAAGCGCAACGGGGCAGGCTTTGAGCTCACGCCGCGCGAATTATCCGTCCTCACTTTGCTCTACCGCGAACGCGGTCACGCGGTATCCCGCGATCGAATTTTCAGCGAAGTTTGGGGCATCGACTACCACGGAACCACGCGCACTCTCGACCAGGTCATCGTCAAACTCCGCCAGAAGATCGAGGCTGAACCCTCCGAGCCCAGGCATCTTCTAACAGTCCACGGCCTCGGATACCGGCTCGAACCGTAGCTGGCGGGACGCTGCAGCCTGCTACGCACAGCCCGATATACGCACAGCGGACCAGCCGAGCGTCTTCGGCTTCCGACACAATGGCACCCTCAACCTGAGACTGAACCGCGCCGCCAAGCCAAGATCAAATCGATCGGCTAAGACAGACCTTTTGAGATGAAGCAGAAATTCAGCATTCCGGGGCCCAACGCGCTGATGCAGACACCGGGCTTTCCGCTTAGCCGCCCATAGGTCGCCGCGACCAGCCCTGGCGGTTGCTCATGCCGCGTCGAAGAGAGTTCCTTCTCGAAGGCGGATGGCGACCCGACAACATCCACGTTCTCTCTTGCGCTGTCTCTCTCCGGCACTGCGACTGAAGGGTCAGATTTATTGGTCACTGGAATTCCGTGGTCGTATTTGGTCGAAATCGCTCTTTCGACGTTTCAGAGAGGAGTTTCGCGAAGATGCGCTCGGGGCACTTCAACGCGGTCGGAGCCTCACCGACGGACGACGGTATCATAGCCCAGGTCAATCGTCGAGCGACAGCCAGTTTGGAAGGCGAGGAAAAGTCCGTGCAAATTGCGATTCCACCAGGCAACCCCGTCTCAACGCTCGCGAATTCGCGCAATTTTCCTTTGGAAATTCCTCTGCCGGCCGGATACTACCCGGCTCGACATGAGTCATTCTATCGGCATAGGCCTTGCTGGCTTTGGCACCGTCGGCGCCGGGGTTTACAAGAACCTCGTTGCAAACGGAGACCTCCTCGCGCAGCGGCTTGGCGCTCGCTTCAAAGTCTTGCGTATCGCGGTGCGTGATCTCCAAAAGCCGCGTGAGAGCTCTGCCCCCAGCGAACTATTCACAACCAATGCCGACGACTTGATCGAGGACCCCAATATCCGCATCGTCGTGGAACTGATGGGAGGAATCGAAACCCCGCTCGCGTTCGTTCGGAAGGCGATCCTCGCGGGCAAGACCGTTATCACCGGCAACAAGGCCTTGCTTGCCGAACACGGACAGGAGATTTTCCACCTCGCCCGCGAGCGCCGCATCCCGGTTTTTTATGAAGCCGCGGTGGCTGGCGGGATTCCGATCATCAAGGTGGTCCGCGAGTCCTTTATCGCCAATCGTTTCGAGAGCATCCACGGAATCCTGAATGGCACCAGCAACCACATTCTCACGCGAATGACCGAAACCGGCATGGATTTTGGCCCGGCGCTCGCTGAGGCCCAGCGACTCGGCTACGCGGAGGCAGATCCGTCCCTCGATATCAATGGATGGGACGCCGCCCACAAGGCGATCATCCTTGCTTCGCTCGCATACGGCTTCTGGCTCGACCCAGCCAGGATCTTTGTGGCGGGCATCGATCAGCTGACAGCCTCGGATATTCGGTTCGCAGACGAGCTCGGCTACAGGATCAAGCTATTGGCCACCATTCGGGCGGGCGTGGGCAATGCGATTGAAGTTCGCGTCTCTCCGAC
>DASTFP010000260.1:0-16663 GCA_035719865.1 Terrimicrobiaceae bacterium
TCTTTGTAAAAGTCGAGATGCTCAGGCTCGATGTTGAGCACGATGGCGTGTTCGGAGTGATAGTTTATCAGCGTTCCATCGCTTTCGTCGCCTTCTGCAACAAAGTATTCGCCCTCGGAATCCCATCGGGCGTTGGTGCCAAGGATAGGAATTTCCGCGCCGACATAGTGCGAGGGTTTGAGGCCGCAACTCCGGAGCACGTGGGCGGCCATGGAAGACGTTGTCGTCTTCCCGTGCATGCCGCAGATGACGATCCCCTTCTTGGCGCTCATGATGGCGGCCAGCGCATCCGCCCGGCGCACCATCGGCAGGCCGAGCTTTCTGGCCTCGTCGTAGGCCACGTTGCCCGCCTTGATGGCTGACGAGTAGACAATCAAGTCGGTTTCCGCCACCTCGTCGGCGCGGTGCGGAACATGAAAGAGAAGCCCTTTTTTTTCCAGTCGCCCAACTTCGACGGTGGCCACCTTGTCGGAGCCGCTCACGCGATGACCGAGCGCGAGCAGAAGCGCGGCGATGCCGCTCATCCCGGAACCGGCGACACCGAGCAGATGCACCCGACGCGGAGGACCGGTTAAGAATCCTGTCAGGGTCGCGAGATTCATCGGGAGAAATCCTCAGCCCGCCGCGGCTGCGCGCTCTATTTCGTTGGCGACGTTCTCGGCCGCATGGCGGGGGAGGATAGCCCGCGCGGCGGCGGCCATCTGTTCGCGACGACGGTCGTCGGTCAGAAGGTTGACGATGAGCGCGGAGAACGCCTCCGGGCTCGCGCTCCGCTCTTGCTGAAGCTCGGCAGCACCGTCGTCGACAAAAACGTTGGCGTTATAGGTTTGGTGATCGTCTGTTGCGTAGGGATATGGGACGAGAATGGAGGCGAGGCCGAACTGCGAAAGCTCGCTCAGGCTTGCCGCCCCGGCACGCGAAATCACGAGGTCTGCGGCGGAATAGGCGTCCTCCATGCGATGATGGAAAGGCGCGACGTACTGGGGAATGCCTTCCCGTTGGTAGTTGGCGGCGGCCAGGCGATCATCGCGTTCTCCGGTGAGGTGAATGATCTGCAGCGGATGATCTTTCAGCAGCGGGGCGCATTTGAAAAGGATCTGGTTGATGCCCGAAGCCCCCTGGCTTCCGCCCATGACCAAAAGAGTGCGCCGATTCTCTTTCAGGTGAAATGAGGCCAGCGCGGCCGCCCGGTCGAGGGCTGAGCCGAGAGTGCGACGCACCGGAGTGCCGGTGACGACACACTCCCGCGTTGGAAAATGTGCCGCGCACGCGCGAAACCCGAGAAGGACGCGGGTGGCGAAACGCGCTGTCAGTTTGTTGGCCCGGCCCGGAATCGCATTGGATTCGTGAATGAAGGTTGGCAGCTTTTGTTGCCGGGCGGCAAGGATGGGCGCGGTTGAGGTGAAGCCTCCCATCCCCAGCACAACCGAAGGGCGGAACTTCCGGTAAGCGCTCTTGCAATAACCGAAGCCCTCCCAGGAACGGCGCAAGAAGCGCACGAAGGCCGGGGAGAGCAGCGAGGGCATGCCGATCGATGGCACCTTTTCGACGCGGAAGTCCGGATGCGCCTTCAGGGCGATCGTGTCAATTTCCTTCTCCGAAACGATCAGGAGCACCTCGTGTCCGCGTCCCTTCAGGGTCTCCGCGACTGCGAGGCCGGGGAAGAGATGTCCTCCCGTGCCTCCGCAGGCGATCACTACACGCAACGGCTTCATAGCCGGCAGGAGTTCCGCACGCGGCGCAGAACGGGTGATGCCACTTCCGTGAGCGGGTTTCCAAACCGATGGATGCTGACAAGGAGTCCGATCATGAAGTAGGACGCAGCCAGGTTGGAGCCGCCGAAGCTTATAAACGGGAGGGGCATCCCCTTGTTGGGGAGCAGCGACGTGGTGACGCCGATATTTACGACTGCCTGGAGCGTAATCATCATGATGCATCCGAAACCGAGCAGCATTCCGAACCGGTCACGGGCGTTCATGGCGATCAGCGTTCCGCATAAAAAGATGAGGAGGTAACAAAAAACGATCAAAAGCGTGGCGCGCAAACCCAATTCCTCTCCGATCATCGGAAAGATGAAATCGGTGTGCGCGTAGGGAAGGTAAAGCATCTTTTGCCGGCCCTCGCCGAGCCCAAGTCCATCGACGCCTCCAGATCCTATCGCGATCAAGCCTTGAAGTTGCTGGTAACCGCCGCTCGCTTGGTATTCCTCTGGATTCAGAAAGGCGAGCAGGCGGTCGCGTCGCTCGTTGATATGAGTCGCCAGGTAGAGGATCCCCGCCACGCCGGCAACGACGATGGGCGTGATCCACCGCAGTTTCATGCCGGCCAGGAACATCATGCAAAGAACCACCGCGCCGATCAGCGCGGTGTAGCCGAGATCTTCCTGGCGGGAAATCGGCACGAGAATGACGCAAACGATTGCCATCGGAAAGAGAAAGCCCTTGAAGAAACGGCCGGAGTCCTTCGCGAATTTTTCGAACCACCACGCAACGAAGAAGAGCACGGCCAGCTTCGCGAGTTCGCTCGGCTGAAAGGTCCCGATGCCTATGTTGATCCAGCGGCGCGAGCCGTTAATCTTGAGTCCGATTGGTGGAACGAAGCAAAGAATGAGCAGAGCCAGAGCGATCCCGAAGAAAACCCACCAGGTCTTCTTCCACCAATGATAGTCAACGACGGCCCCGACCAGCGCGCAGACGAGCGAAATGGCAAGCCAGTAAGCCTGACGCTTCACAAAGAAGTAGATGTC
The DNA here is from genome assembly GCA_035719865.1 of Terrimicrobiaceae bacterium. Classification (GTDB taxonomy): domain Bacteria; phylum Verrucomicrobiota; class Verrucomicrobiia; order Chthoniobacterales; family Terrimicrobiaceae; genus DASTFP01. The sequence goes on from DASTFP010000260.1 coordinate 2,747, forward strand.
TCCGTGGCTCTCTTGAGCGAACGCGCTCGTGCTGAAGAGCATGACGATGCCAAGGGCGGTCAGCCCGACAACGGTCAGCAGGAGAGCGTAAATGGCGTTGCGTTGCATTTTGGAATGGTGGCGTCATGACGGCGGGGTCTTCGGCATCCACCTCCTGATGCTTCAATTCTTCTTGGCGGGGATCTTTAGTTTTTGTCCGATTTGAACGCGAGTCGGGTCTTTGATGTCGTTGATCGCGATCAAATCATTGTAGCTGACGTGAAGCTTTTTCGCGATGCTGTACGGGTTGTCACCCTTGGCCACGACGTAGGTATCGGGGCTCGCAGGTGCCGGCTCATCGACCTTCTTCGGAGAGGGCTGTGCGGTCGCTGGTTTGGGCGTCGCGGCGACCGCGGGGAGCGGCTTTGCAACTACTGCATGGGTCTTTGCAGTCTCCACGTGGGGAGCCGGTGCGGGTGCTTTTGCGACTTCCGTTCTTGCGGCGATGGGCGGAGCCGGATTCACGGTTTCCTTGGCGGCCGTTGGCGCGGGCGGGTCTGCCATGTCGCTCCTGGCGGCAAGGAAGGCCTGCTTTGCAGCGGCCGTAATCGGATCCGTCGGTGGCTTTGCAGACTCCGTTTTGTGCGTTGAAGCCGCGGGAATCCTCAGGACCTGGCCGACTCTGATCATGGAATAGGAGGTGATCCCGTTCTCGTTCTCGATAGCCTCGACGTCGGTCTTGTAAAGTGCCGCAATGCGGCTGAGCGTGTCGCCGGCTTGCACGGTGTAGGTCTTCCCGGACCTGGCTTCAGGGGCTTGCCGCGCAGGCGAGGGCTTCGGCTCGGCGACTGCCTGGGCGGACGAAGGGTTTTCGTCCCTGGTTTGCGACTTGGAAGAGGGGTTGTGCCCGGCCTTGATCGAGTTGAAGGCAAAGACCCCTCCGACGGCGATGATGTGAAGGGCGAGGACGACGATCAGGGCGTGCGAGAACTTCATGTTCGGCTCCTCGACCTCGTAGTCCTCGTTTTCGTAGGTCTCTGCGTCGGCGGCTGCCTTCGCGCGCAGCGATTCGGCGGGAGGCGGACGCCGCGGAATCCGCCGGAGGGGTATTTTCAGGATTTTTTTCATCGTTGCTGTGATTTGGTTGATTCGTGTTCTTGGCTATTTGAGAGCGTTCACGGCGTCCTTGAAGCGATTGCCGCGCTCGCCGTAATTGCGAAACATGTCGAAGGAGGATGTTCCCGGTGAAAAGAGCACGACGTCGTCGTCGTTGGCGGCTCGACGTGCCGCCTCGACAGCCTCCTCCAGGGATGCCGAGATGCGACAATCCACGCCGCTCCAGCTTCGGGCGATGCGCTCTCTCATCTCACCGATGAGGATACAAACGCGCACACGCTCGCGGACGAGCGGCGCGACGGAATCGAACTCGAATCCCTTGTCCTTTCCCCCCGCGATGAGCACGATTTGACGGGTCTGAGAAAGGATCGCCTTTTCGAGAGAATCCAGATTCGTGGCCTTGGAGTCGTTGATCCAGCGCACTCCGTTCAGGTCGCGCACGAACTCGCAACGGTGCACGGGAGGCGTGTAATCAGCGGCGGCGGCGACCATCCTGTCGAAGTCCACACCGAGGGCGAGTCCAATGCCGAGCGCGGCCATCAGGTTTTCCGCGTTATGAATGCCGGCGAGCCGTGTCTCTCGCTGATCGACGACGGGCTCGTTCCGGTAGTGGATGACGTTGCTGCGCAGGGTAAAATCCGCATCAGGTACATACGCGCTGAAGGTGATGCGGCGGGCGGCCAGCGGAGGAAGGCTTTCGCGGTAGTTGATTACGGCGTAGTCCTCAGATGTTTGATTTGCGAAGATCCTGAGCTTGGCCGTGCGGTATTCCTCCATGTCCCGATAACGATCCAAGTGATTGGGGCTGAGGTTAAGCCAGACGGAAACGTGCGGGCGGAACGCGTCAATGGTTTCGAGTTGAAAAGAGCTGGCCTCCAGAACCATCACGTCGAGCTCGTTGCTTTGACGCACCGCAGTGGCGAACGGCAAGCCGATGTTTCCGCTGGCCATGGTCCGGACGCCAGAGCCGAGCAACATCGAAGTGGTCAGTTCGGTGGTCGTCGTCTTGCCATTTGTACCGGTAATGGCCACGACGGGGCAGATGCATTCTTCGAATGCCAGCTCCAGCTCGCCAATGATTGGAATCCTCTTGCGGGCGACATTTCGCACGAGCGGAACGGCAGGATCGATACCCGGGCTGAGAATGCATACGTCATACTGAGTTGGGTCGGAATCAGCCGCGGTCCCCAAGAGCACCTTGATGCCTTGGGCCTCCAGTTTGGAAGACTTTTCACGGAGCCCGGGACTGTCGTTGCTGTCGCAGATCGTGACGTCCGCGCCTTCCTCGCGCAGGAGGATTCCCGCCGCCTCGCCGCTATGGCCCAGGCCGAGAACGACCGTATTTTTGCCCGAGTAGATCATCGCAGTTTCAAGGTTGCCAGCCCCAGAAGGGCGAAGAGGATGGACATGATCCAGAATCGAACGATCACCGTGTTTTCCTTCCAGCCGCTGAGTTCGAAATGGTGATGGATCGGCGACATCTTGATGATGCGTTTGCCGGTCATTTTGAAGCTTGCGACCTGCAGAATGACGGAGAGTGCTTCAATGACAAACACTCCGCCGACGATGACGAGGAGGATCTCCTGTTTGCAGCAGATGGCAACGGCGCCAAGCATTCCGCCGATGGCCAGCGAGCCGGTGTCTCCCATGAAAACGCGGGCGGGGTAGGCGTTCCACCAAAGAAAACCGAGACAGGAGCCCAGCAGGGCGCTGCAGACAACGGCAAGCTCCGCGGAAAAGGGCACATACGGGATCTGAAGGTATTCCGCCGCGCGGGTGTTGCCGGAAAGGTAGGCGAGCGCCGCGTAAGCCGCCGCAACGGTCGCCGTACATCCCGTGGCCAGTCCGTCAAGACCATCGGTGAGGTTCACCGCATTGGACGTTCCGACGATGACCAGGAGGTAGAAGACGAATGTGAACCAGCCCAGGCTGAAGATCACGGGCTCCTTGAAGAAGGGTATGTAAAGCTGCTTCGCGATTTCGGCCAGTTTCGGGTTAGTCAGGAAAAAGACGGTGAAAATCGCCGCCAGAATGCACTGGAGGCCAAACTTGAGCCGGCTGCTGATCCCCTTGGAGTCTTTCCTGGTGACCTTCAGCCAGTCGTCCCAAAAGCCGACGCCGCCCAGGAAAAGCGTGCTAAAGAGCACGAGCCAGACGAACGGATTCTGGGGCTTCGCCCACAACAGAACGGAGACAAGGATCGAGCCGATGATTAGGACGCCACCCATCGTGGGAGTTCCCTTTTTCGCTCCATGGAGCTCAAAGAGCTTGTTTACTTCCTCCTTGGTCCGAATCGGTTGCCCGAACTTGAGCGAGATGAGTCGCCGGATCGTCCAGTTTCCAAAGATGATCGAGATCAGGAAGGCTGTCGCAGCGGCGCAGATCGCGCGGAATGTGATGTAGCTGAAGACATTCAGCGCTTTGAAGAAATCGCTCTCGTAGCCCGCCTTCCGCGCCCACTCGCCGAGTTCGTAAAGGTAGAAAAGCATTAGAAGGCTTCGATGACGCGCTCCATCCGCGCGGCGCGGCTGCCTTTGACGAGTACGACATCGCCCTTCTGGGCCAGTTGTCTCAGCAGCCCGGCCGCCTGGAGGGTATCTTCCGTGGCGTGGACCTCCTTGAGGCCTGCAGCCCGGGCCGTTTCTGAGAGCGGAATCGTTTCGGAGCCGACGGCAATGAGTGCGTCCAGAATTCTCGCGGCGTTGCGTCCAACTCGCTGGTAGCCGGCGGTGGCGTGCTCACCCAGTTCGCCCATGCGCCCGAGCACAGCGATGCGCCTTCCAGCCACCGGGAGAGCACCCAGGGTATCCAAGGCAGCTTCCATCGAATCCGGATTCGCGTTGTAGGTGTCGTCGAGCACGGTGACGCCGCGAAGGACACGGCGCGTCAGCCTTCCCCCTGCGAGGCGGGCGGAGGCGAGGCCCTCGGCGCATTCTTCAAGCCGGAGCCCGAGTGCGAGTCCTGCGGCTATGGCGAGCAAGGCGTTGCGCACCATATGCTCGCCCGGAGCGCTGACGCTGGCGGGGACGGCTTCATCACCGGCGTGAGCCAGGAAGCGGCAGCCTTCGGCACTCATCTCGATGTTCGAGGCAGTCACCGAGCCGGAAGAGAGACCGGTGGTGACCACGCGCGCAGCGGTTCGCCGCGCGATCTGCATGGCGAACTCGTCCTCTGCGGGAACGATGACGGAGCCGCGGGATCCGACGGCTTGCGCCAGCGCCCCCTTTTCGGCAGCGATGGCTTCACGTGAGCCCATGTATTCGATGTGAGCGACGCCGATGTTGGTGATTATCGCGATATCGGGCCTCGCGAGCGTTGCCAGCGGAGCGATCTCGCCGGGGTGATTCATTCCAATCTCCCAGACTGCGACGTCGTCAGTGATCGACGCGGAGAGAATCGAAAGCGGGAGGCCGATGTGATTGTTGAGATTGCCCTCGGTCTTGACGACGCGGTAGCGCGGGGAAAGGACAGCGGCGGTAAACTCCTTGGTAGTGGTCTTTCCGCTGCTCCCGGTGACGCAGGCCACCTTAAGGGCGAGACGGTCCCGCCATGCCGCCGCCAGCCTGTGCAGGGCGGATAGTGTGTTTTCCACCAGGATGACCGGGAAGCCTTCGGGAAGCTCGGAGCGGATAGCGTCGAGAATCGCGCCGGCGGCTCCCTTCTCCGCGGCGGTCTTTGCGTAAAGGTTGCCGTCGTGATTCTCGCCGCGCAAAGCGAGATACAGATCGCCAGGTATCAGGGTGCGCGTGTCCTTGGAGATCCGACGGATCGTTCGCGAAGCGCCCGGGCCCTGCAACACGCCTCCACACATGTCGGCGATCTCAGAAAGCGCGAGTGCGTCCACGGCTAAGACTCCCCTTGGTGTCTCGCTTGCGGACGCAGACGGTCTTCTCCGCCTGGCACGTCGCGGTCGTCTTTTCCGATGTCCACCCGCCTGTCTTCGATGGCTCGCCGCGCGACGGCGCGGTCATCAAACGGAATCTTCCGGTCCGCGAATTCCTGATATGCTTCGTGCCCCTTTCCCGCGACGAGAATAATGTCTCCCGGTCCAGCAAGACTGACGGCTTTTCGGATTGCTTCCGTCCGGTCGAGAACTTCCTCGAATCGACTGCTTCGGAAGCCGGCGCGAATTTCGAAGAGAATCCTGGCGGGATCTTCGCTGCGGGGGTTGTCCGATGTGAGGACGGACCAATCCGAAAACTCCTCGGAGGCTGCGGCCATAAGTGGCCGCTTGGCGCGGTCGCGGTCTCCGCCGCATCCGAAAACGGTGATCAGGCGGTTTGGGTTCAGCTCCCTGAGCGTCCTTAGGACGTTACGCAAGGCGTCCTCCGTGTGCGCGTAATCCACGAAGGTCTGAAAATTTCGCTTGGCGGGGACGCGTTCCAGGCGGCCGGGGATCTGGGGTGCGGAGGCGGTCGCGGCGACGGCGGCGCGAAGTTCCATGCTCATCGAAGCGGCGGCCGCGATGGCGGCGAGGGAATTATAGATATTGAAGGAGCCGATGAGTGGAAGTCGAACGAGGTAGCTGCGACCCCTGGCTTGCAGATGGAAAGCGCTCCCGGTCGCGTCGAAGCGTACATCCGTGGCGCGGAAATCAGAGCCGACGCGCTGCCCGTAGGTGACCACCGGGACCCTTCTCTTGAAGCGCTCGCTCAGGAGATGTCCGTAGCGGTCGTCGATGTTTATGATGGCGCGGCCCTTTTTCTGTTTCTGCGCAGCGAGGCCCTCAAAAAGCGACTTCTTTGCCTCAAAGTATTGCTCCATCGTCCCGTGATAATCGAGATGATCCTGCGTGAGGTTGGTGAAGACGGCAGTATCGAATTCGATCGCGCGCGCGCGGTGCTGCACGAGCGCATGACTGGAGACTTCCAGGGCCACAGCCTTGTTTCCTGCGTCGACCATCTGGGCCAGGAGTTCTTGAAGATCCAGGGACTCGGGAGTGGTGCGAGCTGCCTCCCTCTCGGTCTCGCCAATGCAATACTTGACGGTTCCGATGAGGCCGCAACGGCGATGGTCGGCATCGAGCAGGTGCTTTACGAGGAAGGCTGTGGTCGTCTTCCCGTTTGTGCCGGTAACTCCCATGACCTTGAGTTTGCGAGCGGGGCTGCCATGGAAGGCCGCGGCTATGTCGGCCATGGCAGCCCGCGCATCGGGCACGCGCACAAAAGCTGACGCGCAGGCCGGTAAGGCAGCGTCAGAGACGATGGCAACCGCCCCTTTTTCAACGGCCTGCGCGACAAATTGTGTCCCCTCCGTCCGCGCGCCGCGCAGCGCAAAGAACAACGCGCCGGGACGGACCATTCGGGAATCGAAGCAGAGCGATTCGACCCGCGTCTGCGGGTCGGCGTTCGATTCGATAACTACTGTGGCGTCGAGAAGTTTCAAAAGCGATTCGCTCACTGTCGGATTTTCGTAGCATCGCTCTTCCCCAACGCAACCGGAACACTGGGGGTCGCGTCGGGTGACGGCACGAGATCAAGGTAGCGCGCGGCTTTCTCGGCGACGCGGGAAAAAATGGGTGCCGCGACGAGCCCTCCATAGTTCAGTCCGGAACTGAGCTTGGCATTGTCGATCAATATGAGGCAGACGAATCGCGGGTCTTCCGCAGGAATGTAGCCCACAAACGAGACCACGTATTTTCCGGCCGCGTAGCCCCCTCTGGCGTCGACCTTCTGAGCCGTGCCGGTCTTGCCCGCAACTGTGAAGCCGCTGACGCGGGCCAGCGCCGCCGTGCCGCGTTCACTGACGACTTCGGCGAGCGCGTTCCCGATGAAACGCGCGGTTTCCGGCGGTATAACCTCCCGCACAATCTCGGGTTTCATCGAGAGAATCTCGTGGCGATCCTGGTCCTGAATCGACTTGATGATTTGGGGACGCATGAGTTTTCCGCCATTCGCAATCACCGCCATGCCCATGGCCATCTGCAGCGGGGTTACCGCTACCGACTGACCCATGGGCATTCGGGTAATCGTGAGCCTGTCCCAACGGGAGGGCGGATGCACCAGGCCGGGAATTTCACCGGGAAGAGCGATGCCGGTGCGTTCGCCGAACCCAAAGCGCCGCACGTAGCCGTAGAACTTGTCGTCCCCCATCATCAGGGCCATCTTGGCCGAGCCGATATTGGAGGACTTCATCAAAATGTCGTGGACGTTCATTTGCCCGTAGCCATGATGATCACGAAGGATGCGCCCGCCGTATGAGAACGCGCCGTTCTCGCAATAGATGAGGGTTTTCGGAGTGACCGCGTGTTCATTGAGCGCCGCGGAGGCGACCACAATCTTGAACGTCGATCCGGGCTCGACCATATCGAAGATCGCACGGTTTTTCATTTCCTCGGGCTTGGCCGCGCTGATCTGGTTGAGGTCAAAGGTTGGCCGGCTCGTCATGGCCAGGATTTCGCCTGTCTGGGGGTTTAACAGGACGCCTGTGGCGTTGTCGGGCTTCAATTCCTTGAAGGCGTTGTCGAGCTCAGCCTCAAGGATTGCCTGCAGGCCCATGTCGATGGTCAACTGGACATTCATGCCGTGACGCGGCGACTGTTCCTGGCCCCGGTAAATCATGATCTCCCTCCCGGTGCGGTCGCGCTCGATGTGACGAAAGCCGTCGATCCCGCGGAGGTAGTTCTCCATGCTTCTCTCGACGCCCTCGACGCCAACGACGTGCTCGTCACTAGGGTCTTTGCGCCCGAGGAAGCCTATCACGTGGCTTAGAAGCAGCCCGTTGGGATACGTGCGCGTATTGTTCTGATGAAAGTAGATGCCACGGAGCGATTTCTCTTCCATCGCGCGCTGCAGGACGAGAGCCTTTTCCTCCTCCAGGTCGGGGCGCAGCACCTTGTATTTGCTACGCGTCTGAAATTCCTTCATCAAGATCGGCGTTGGAATGCCGAGCAAAGGCGCCGCGAGGTTGGCCAGTGCCTCCGGTTTCTTGACGTGGGACCCATCGACCACCACCTTCCGTACCGGGATGTTGGCCGCCAGGATCTCGCCGTTGCGGTCCAGGATCATCCCGCGATGCGCGGGAACGATTAGCCGGATCGAATGCTTCTGCGCGGCGAGCGCTGTGTACTCCTCATGCCTGACGACCTGCAGGTCGATGAGGCGCGCCGAAAAGCCGGTGAAGACAATCCCGACCAAGCCACAGGCGATGATGGCCCTTCGGCGTACCTTCCATCTCACGGACGAAACCTTTCATTTGCGGCGGTGCGCAGCACACCGTCCTTCTCCGCCGTCACGGGTTGCCCAATGCGGGAGATGCAGTGATCCTGGATGGGCTGGAGCGCGATGAGGCCCTGGTTGAGTTTTCGCTGCAGTTCCGCGCGCGAAGAGAGCGTGGAGATCCTGGCCAGCAGCACTTCGTTTTGGGCGCGCACGTCGCGGGTCTGGCGCTCGATCTCGCGAGTTTGCTCGCCGAGGAAGTGCTGCTGGTTCTTGATGGAAACGAAGAGCAGACCGCAGCTCGCCACGAGGGCAGCGAGCATCAGCCATACGAAAAGCGGAGCGATGTGGATTGGGTTGACGTATTTGTGGTGGTTTTCGATTGCGGTCATGGCCAATCAGATGCGTTCGACGACACGCAACTTGGCGCTGCGCGCGCGGGGGTTGTATTGCACCTCCTCGCCTGATGCATCCATCGGGCGAGGGGTTAGAAGGCGGAGCATTCTCGCGGGGTTGCGGCGGGGTTCGGGCCATTCGGGCCGGTCGATCCATTCGGCGCTCCGTTCGCGAAAGAATGTCTTGACGATCCGATCCTCGAGAGAGTGGAAGCTGATCACCGCGAAGCGGGCGCCGTGCGCCAATCGCGCGCTGATGACCTCGAGTCCGCGCGCCAGCACTCCCAGCTCGTCGTTCACGGCGATCCGGAGCGCCTGGAAAATCCGCGTAGCCGGATGCCGCGCTCCCGTTCGCGGGACGACTGAAGTGACGGCGGCCGCAAGGTCGAAAGTCGTCCGAAGAGGCCGAAGTTCGCGGAGAGCCACGATGCGCGCCGCAATGTGTATCGCGCGGGGTTCCTCGCCATACTCACGAAAGATTCGGGCCAGATCGGCCGGGCTCGAAGTGTTGATGAGGTCGGCCGCGGTGCGTGAAATTCTTCGGCTCATTCGCATATCCAGGGGACCGTTCTTCATGATCGCAAAGCCTCGGCTCGCCGTATCGAGCTGGTAGGAGGAAAGACCCAGGTCGAGAAGCGCTCCGCCCAGGGAGGCGATGCCCAATTGATCAAGGAGGAAGCCCGCGTGCTCATAGTTCATCTCGCAGAGACGGAGGCGATGGGCATAGGGCGCCAGGCGCGCGCGACATGTGGCCACGGCGTCCGCGTCCTGGTCGATAGCAATTACCTCGGCACCATGTTGAAGGAATCTCTCCGAGTGACCGCCGCCGCCGGCGGTGCCGTCCAGGAAGATAAGCCCCTGGGCAGGGCGCAGCAGCGCAACCACCTCCTCGGCCATGACCGGAGCGTGGTAGGAATCATCAAGCTTTTGCAAGGTTTGGAGGGGGGGGTCTTCGAAGTCCCAGGAGTTCATAAGCGTTGCGGGGGCGGATCTTGATGGCGGCGTGGCCCCGAGGCCGACCATCGGAACCTTTTGTGGAACTGAAGCCGAAGCAGAACAGCCGGCCGCGCCTGATCATCAGAGGGTTCGGTTCATTTCTTTCAGGTTTGCATGGCGGTAGGGAGTCACAGGCCGATGGTGCCCGCGACGTGTTTGTAGGCCTCGGAGTGGCTGGCTTCCATGGCTGCGTGGCGTTCCCGGCTCCAGATCTCGAAGCGGCTGCGTCCGCCGGCGAAGATCACCTCGCCGGAAAGCCCTGCGCGGTCGCAGTGCTTCTCGCTGAGAAGAATTCGACCCTGCTTGTCGGTCGTCGCGGTGTGCGCCTCGCTGTAAAACTTTCGAATCGCCATCCGCTTCTCCGCGGCTGTCGCTTGCGACTCCTGAATCCTCTGCTCCCAACGATCGAACTCCGCAGCCGGCATGACCATCAGATAGCCCTCCACGGGATGCGGAATAATATGAAAAGTTTCCCCTTCGCCCCTGGTCAGCCAAGGCGCAGGTACGGCAACGCGCTTCTTCGCGTCCATCGAACGCTCGAAGGTCCCTGAATAGAGCGTTTTCGCTTCCTGACTCATCCGAGTTTAGGTTCCGTGTGACATTTTTCGCCACAACGCCCCACTTTTCACCACTTCCAAAGAAAAAAGTCAACGTAAATCGAGAGAGCCGGTTCATTATTTCCCAAGATTTTCTGGGCGAGTTCGGCTTGCGTCTCTGCTTTCTTCAACCCGGCTTCATGGGAACCGATGTCCGTAGTGCGACCGCGTTGAAACTCAAAAACTACATCTAGCTTGATAAGATCCCTTAAAAATTGGCCATTTTTGGCAGCGCAAATTCGATTGTGCCAAAACGACTCCCTCTGAGGCCCCCTTATCGTCAAAATCGTCTATTGTAGACGAACATGAAGCATTAAAAGCCGTTTGCGTCACTTACAGCAATTTTACAACAGAAGTCTTGCTTGCGGCCTTGCTTCGACGAGGATGGGGCTTCGAATTGGACTCAATGGCAACAAGGCTCTTGTTCGTATTGGTGGCACTCTTTCTAACGCAGAGAGGAGTCGTTGCAGATTCCGGGGTGTCTTTCGAATGGGTCACGGTAGGCGATCCCGGCAATCCAAACGATCCGCTTGTTAACGCCCCACAAGGCAACATTGTTCCGCGGCCGCAACGCGGCTCTGTTCCTTACGTCTACAGCGTGTCCAAATACGAAACGACGATTGGCCAATACACGGCGTTTCTCAATGCGGTGGCAAGATCCGACCCGAACGGCCTTTTTGATCCTGGCTCGAGCAGGGAGGACTCGATTAGAGGCATAGGCCGGAGTGGAACGGACGGCAACTACGTCTATCACGTGATGAACGTTCACTGGTTTTCCGGAGGCTACCTCAGCACCAATCTGCCGGTTACCTGGATCGACTACAGTGACGCGGTTCGTTTTGCAAACTGGCTTCACAACGGGCAGGGGAGCGGAAGCACGGAAACGGGTGCCTACACGATCAGTAAGAGTCAGATCACGCGGGCGTCGCGTTCCGGCGGCGTAGTCACCGTGACGACAGCCCAACCCCATACCCTCAGCATCGCGGACCGCGTTAGTATCTGGATTGACAATGATTTGATCACCCGCATCGCTGGAACATTCGCGGTGACAGCAATTACAAATACGACCTTCAGCTACCTGCAAGCAGGGGACGATTTTGCCGAGCAAGAGAGCACTGGGTTCATGGCGGGCATCAGTCCGACTCACAAACCAGACGCTCGCTACTGGATTCCCACAGAGAATGAATGGTATAAGGCTGCCTATTACGATCCCGGCCCGGGAGGCCCGGTCGATGACTATTGGTGGTTTCCCTGGAGGAACGATACTGACCTCGGACGCTCGGCCAACTATTACAATGGCACCTATGCGGAAACCGGGCGCCCGAATCCTGTCCTTTTTCGCACCCACCTGAGCGACGTTCGCCAAGGAGTGCCAACTTACTACGGCACGGTGCAGCAGGCGGGAAACGTCGAAGAGTGGACGGAAGGCGATGAATTCTCAGCGGGACCTCATTCGCGGGGCGGCCATTGGAATGGGCCTGCAACTGAGATCGAGCGAATCATGTCCTTCTCCGGGTATCCTCGATGGCCCACGGTTGGTGGTTCGATGCTCGGTTTTCGCGTGGCGACGACGGCCAACCCTCCCCCGGGGCAGCTGAGGGCCGGAGACAAGATCCGTTTTTATCCTAGAGCGGGCTATGGTCACCGAATGGTTGGCGGAGCCTTCGAGACGGGAGACGGGACGGTCATCCATACCATAAGGGAGGTTCCACCGAACGGGTGGACGGAGGTGAATGTGGACTTCAGGAATGCGCGTGTTCTCCGGTATCGCGCGCCCAACGGCGGCCACGGAAACGTAGCGGAAATTGAATTCCTTCAAAGCGGAGGCAAGGTCATTGGGGCCGCCTCGGGAACGTCTGGCTCGTGGAGCGGCAAGGAGAACGAAAGTTTCAAGGCAGCGTTCGACGGGAAAATCTCGACGTTCTTTGACGCGCCGCAAGGGGATGGCGCCTACGTGGAGATCGACACGGGGACAGGAACGAGTGTTACCGGAGCTCAAGGCTATGTTAATCTCACGGTGAACAATGGTTATCCGAGAGCGGCCTACCGAGCGGGTGAGAAGCTGACAGTTTTTTCATTTCCACCGCCTTCGAACCGTCACTATTTCGCAGGGTGGGAGGGCTTTACGGATATTCTGGACGACCCGTCTTCGCATTCCCCGACTGCGACGATCCCTCCTGGCGGAGTTGATCTCTGGCTTACGGCAACCTATAAAGAGCTGGCACCTGGCACTGCTCTTTTGGAGGTCGTAAATGGCAGCGGCGACGGGGTCTATCCCACAGGCACGATGGTCACGGTGGGCGCCGACCCGCCGCCGGCGGGCCAAAAATTTGCGCACTGGAGCGCGGACACGGCCATTCTTTCCAATCCGTTCCTGCCCACCACGACGGCCCTGATACCCTCGATGAGTGTGATCGTGCTGGCAAACTACGATGCGGCAGGTCCGAGCGACACGATCCGCTTTCATCCGAGACCGGGCTACGCGCACCGGATGGCGGGAGGCGTCTTCGAAGGCACCAACGGTGACCGGGTGAACGGGCCCTATCGGACCGTCCACACGATTGGCAGCAATCCGCCGGAGGGCTGGTCGGAAGTGAGCGTGAGCTTGATTGACTACCAAGGTTCGAATCGGCCGCAGTACCGGTATTTGCGTTATCGGGGCGCGGACGGTTCCTATGCGAATGTAGCTGAGATCCAGTTTTATCGCCAGGGAGCAAGGGTTACCGGAACCGGTTACGGGTCGCCTGGCTCATGGAACGGCACCGGAGCGACTTTCGACCAGGCGCTGGACGCGAACGTCAACACGTTTTTCGATGCGCCCACCGGCGACGGGGCTTACGTCGGCATCGATACAAGCGTTCCGGTTCTCGGCGACACCATTAGTTTTCACCCGCGATCGGGATGGACCGAGCGTATGGTAGGAGGAGTTTTCGAAGGCACAAACGGCCACCCAGCAAGCGGTCCCTACACGACCATCTACACGGTGGCGAGCAATCCCGCGCTGGGATTGAACATCGCCAGCGTGAACCTGGGAAATTACCAGTATTTGCGCTATCGCGGGCCGAACGGTTCCCATGGAAACGTCGCGGAAATCTCGTTTTATCGCAACGGAGTCAAACTGACGGGGACCGGCTTCGGAACGCCAGGTTCGTGGGCCGACAGCGGATCGACTTTTGCAAGAGCGCTCGATGGCGATTTTGCGACGTTTTTTGATGCCCCGACTAGTGATGGAGCCTACGTGGGCATGGATACCCGGTGACCTGGCGGCAACCAGTTTTGGGGGAGGTTTTAATCCACTGGCTTCGTGGGAACAAGGCTCCAGGGACGGCGAATCGCGCAGGTTAGGTTATGACGTCGAGCTCGCACCGCCGAAATAGGTCGAGCTTCCCGAGTAACCCGCCGATAGGAGCCAGACACAGCTGCAGCCAACCGCCGCTCGTGGCGCCGAGTCAGTCCAGGATGTCCGATTCGTTAACTAACGATGGGGATACTTTCCAGAAAGTGCTCCGTTGTTCCGCACTGCTTCCTGGTCCCCGGCGAAAATGCGCGCTCCGAGAGAAGGGTAGGTGCGTAGGGAACTACGTGAACTGTTCATTTCCAAGAAGAGTCCGGGCTGGCGTTCCAGGTGGCCGAAAGCGATTTCCTACGAACAAGTTTCCGCTCTGCGTCACGCTTGTT
>DASTFP010000261.1:0-2882 GCA_035719865.1 Terrimicrobiaceae bacterium
CTTAGTCCCGCGTGCTACATTCCCGGCGCGTTTCCCGCTTCTCTTTATCTCGCTTGGAAATACGCCCACGATTTCGAGTCCGGCATCATTGCCAACACGAACGTTGGCGGAGAGAACTGCCACCGCGGCGCGGTCATCGGCGCCCTGCTCGGCGCGGCCGCCGGAAGAGAAGGCCTTCCCAAAAGGCTGGTCGAGGGAATTCACGATTCGTCCCTCCTGCGCGCGCGGATTGAGGCCCTGGTTGCGGTCGCGCCTCGCGGCTGAAGTCATTCTGGAGGCGAGTTGGTGATCGCCCGGTCAATCGCCTGGAAGAGTTCCAGCTCGGCGATGTCGTTGACCGGGCCCGCCACGTGCTTGAGGATGCGCCCTCGCCGATCAATCAAGTAAATGTTCGCGACACCCCTCTCGTACCCAAATCGATTCACAATGGAGCCGCCCCAATCAAGCATTACAGAATGCGTGAGGTTCTTCCGAAAAACCTCGGAGACCATGCCGCGGAGCGGTTTTGGAATCCCCGAGACGTCTGCAATGCCGTCAATGTCAATGCGCTTTGCGTAGCGCGTGTAAAGCCGCTGAATCCACGGCGCAAGCTGTTGGGAACCTTTGCGGTCAGCAACCGTCATCGCGGTGACCTTCACCTTTGGGAATCGGTAGCTTCGAGTAACGGCATTCTGGTCAGCGAGCTCAAAATCACCCAGGCTCTGCGGAGAGGAGGCCACCGCCGCGGAGCCGATTGCGAGAAACCCAACGACAGCGCGCAGCACCTTCATGTCGCTGACGCCTGAAAATAGCTGCGACCCTTCCAGACTGCGGGATGCCGGCCACGAGAACGAAAGAAAGCGAACCATTGAATGAGCAGCAGGGCGCAAACGCCAGCCGGATGAAATACTGCACCCCGGAGGGACTGCCGGAAGCGAGCGATGGCAAGCATACGGGGAAGAAAAGAGGCGACTGTGCCGAAGAGCGAAAGCGCGAACACGATAGGCGAGGCCGATCCGCCAAACAGGACCGCCCCGAGCACACAAATCGGCAAGACCTGCCCACCGAAGAGTATCACCGTGGCCGGTCCGATCAGCCAGGGCGACCCGAGCGCCTCGTGAGCATTCCTCGCGAGGCCACGCCATACCTCCGCGCCGGTCGGAAACATTCGGCAGATCGCGAGATCTGTGGCATCAAAAAGATCGGTCGCGAAGCCCGCGGCGCGGAAGACCCGCGGCAGTTTCGGGCCGTCATGCAGCGTCGATCGGATGGCGCCGTGCCCGCCACAGGCGTCGTAGGCTTCGCGCCGGGCAACGAAAAGTTGGCCGCAGCCGGCGCTGCAGGCCGGATCGAGGCCAGTTCGCATTCGCCGAATCGGCAGAAAACCCAGCAGCACGAAATGCACCAATGGGATTAGCAACTGCTCGGAGAAAGTTCTGGTCTCCTGTTCCGGCACTCCGCTCGCGAGAGCGACTCCGCTCCGCTCCATGAACGCCGCGATTCGAGAAAGTGCGGAGGGCCGCAGCCGAACGTCAGCGTCGAGGAAAATCAGCAGACTATGCGAGGCAAGCTGGGAGAGAAGGTAACAGGCGTGCTGCTTTCCACACCATCCGGCAGGTAGCGGTGGAGCCGTTTCCAAGCGCACTCGATCGTCCTCCCGCGCGATTTCGCGAACGATATCCGCGGTGCGATCCGTCGAGCCATCGTCCAAGACGATGACTTCAAAGCGAGTGCCCGTGTTCGAGAGAACGGCGTGCAGGGTCGAACCGATGTTGGGTTCCTCGTTGCGCGCCGGAATCAGGACGGAACAGCGCGCGCGAGCCGCTCCGCACAGAGGGGGCGGCCTGTAAAGTCCAAGGTTGCGAATGAACAGCGCCGCGGGGAGAACAGCCAGCAGGCACCCCGCGGCGGCCAGATAACCGAGCATCAGTTTTGCTTCTCCGGTTGATGTTCTCGAACAAATTCTTTCCCTCCCATTCGAGCGCGCAGGAGACGCCACGCGTCGTAGATGGGGCTTACGCCGGAAGCACCCTTGTCGATCAAGAGCCAGTCCGCCGGGTCCCGACGGCACGATCGGGTCGCGAGCTCGTCCTGGGCAGCCTCGAGCGCAGAGCTGAAATGCTCCGTCCACCCGTCAATGTCTCGCGGGGGCTCTTTGCCCGGGATCGCAATCTCGCCGAACGAAACGAGAATCTCCGGCTGCGGCTCCGTCCAGAAGGTATACTCGACGGCGAGCGGCAAAAATGCCGCTTCTCCGCTTCGCGCAGCAAGCGCGCCAATCCCGCGCTCGAGCCGAAGCGGCCGCTCCCGCGCATCCATAAAGCGTCCCTGAGGCGTCAGCCAAACGACATTTTCCTCCCACGAAAGAATCGCTGTCGTGGTGCGCAAGAACTTCAGGGCGCCGCGAACCGAGCGCTGCTCAACCCCGTAGATGCCAATGAAGGTGAAAAAGGCATACTTCCGAAGGGATTCCGCGTCGATGGGGGCAAATGATCTTCTGGATGAGAAAAATCTCCGGGAGAGGTAAAGACAGACGAGGGGATCCCACCAGGAAGCGTGGTTAAGATAAATGACCAGCGGGCGAGAGATGCCGCGCGGGGGCTGCCCGCTTCGAAGAACCCGGATCGCATGGAAACGCCGCAGAAGGTACCAGCGACTGTACGCGGCGAAGAGCCTGACGACCCGCGCGGACACTTTCGGCAGCTCGGCTCTCGCCCGTTTCTCCGATCTCATTATCGGCGCGCGGGCGCGACGAGGTTATTCGATGCGTCGCGATCCAGCGTATCGGCAGCGATCCAGCCCGACATGAGCGCCATGGGCATACCCGGACCGGGATGCGCGGAGCCGCCGGCGAGATAAAGTCCGCGCACATCCGGGCTGCGATTGCCCGGCTTAAACGCGCC
>DASTFP010000262.1:0-2787 GCA_035719865.1 Terrimicrobiaceae bacterium
CGGAGAATGCGGCCCCGGCCGTGAAGCCATCAGGGCGCTCCGTGTTCGCCCAGCGCGCGCGCCGCGGCTCGAACGCCAGCGATATCGCCTTCTCTCAGCGCCTCAAGAGGCGTTTTGTCATTCAGGCGGGAATTCGGTTGCAACATGAACTGCACCCGCATCCAGGGGTCGTGATCCTTCAATTCCGCCAAGACCTCTTCAAGCCCATTGAGCATCCCGCTCTTTGTCACCTGCCACGCGGGGTAAATGTAGCCATGCCGGCCTGCATCCAACCCCACGAGCCGGTTGGTCTTGCGTCGCTTGTCGACCGCCTGCCGGCTTAAACGAAGAACCTCGGCAATTTGCTCCGAGGAAAGGGAGCCGCCCTCCGCCTCAACAAGGCGCTTTCGCGCCTCGATCCCTCGAACCCGCGCCGCAGCCAGAGGATCATCGGACTGGATGGCCGTCAGTGTCTCGGGCAGCCGTAGGATCCGAAGCATCACTTCGCTGTCCGAAGGCGCTTCGAGAACCTCCGCCAACTGGTGAGCGTCCGCCGTCTTCAAAACCTTGAGCGCCCCATTCGCCAGCCGTTTGCAGACGGCGTCGATCAAGGCGCGATTTTGGTCTTGAACAGTTTTTCGCATGATTTTGAAGGGCTCAGGGCACCGCGGGTTTCAATTTTGCCGTTCCATCGGAAGTTTACGATCTTACACTCGTATCCACTAGCATATTCCGTCAACCACAAGGCGTCTAGCTTTGGATTGGAACTGGTGGTGGCGTGAGCGCTTTCTTGCCGATCCGCCGAAAGAAGCCGCCCGTGCCGAACTGCTGCCATGCCCACCGAAGCCAGCGAATCAACGATGCGGCGAGCCAGAGAGCCCACGCGAGCATGAGAAGGCGGTACCACCAGATGGAGACCGAGACGCAGGCGGGCCGAGGGAGAATGGTATCCGAATTGGCCTGATACCAGCGGAGCAAAGTGCGGTTGGAACCATTGCCCAGGATGAACATCTCCGGGTTGCCGAGAAGACCTTCTGCGACAACGGCCACGAAAACTGCGAGCACGCCCGCCGTAAGGATAATCAGCGCAATCTGAAGCAAATTGTAACTCCACGAGGGAAGGCGAAGGAATGACGCGCGGCCGCGCCAACCCAGGAAAAACAGCCACCCGATGACCGCCAAGGCCGCAGGCAGAGGTACCTGCGTCAGGCCAACGGCAAGCAGCATCCATTCGACGGAACGCAGAGGCGAAAGGGAAATCCGGCCGAGCACCCACGCGGCAAGCAGCGCACAGACCAGGATGCTCCAAAATCGCACGGCGGGACCCCGCAGGGGGCCTTGCGCCCAAAGAATCCAGCGATTCTCCGGGACGCTGATAAATGTGTTGCAGTTCGCGCTTTCGACGGGCAATCGCACCTCATCGGCTTTGGCGCGAAGCCCGAGCGGCGTGTTTACTTTCCATCCGAGGGAAATGGCCTGCTCTCCCGGACGCAGTGGAACGACAACCTTTGCGCCGTCCTTGCGCACCGGGATGGCTTCGCCGTTTCTGGTCAGCGAGGTGACCTCCGCCTCCGCGGGAAGGTTCACAAGAAAATCTTCCCCCAGGCTGGTGCGCACCGAAAGATCGAGTTTGGAAACGCGCTGGCGTTTGCCGAGGGCGATCTCATGTGTCGCGCGACTGACCGTCACCGTGGGGCCGGGAACGGCCTCCGGACGGCTAACGGCAAGTTCGACTCCCTCGCCAGGCCACGGATGCCAAACAGGAATCAGTTCGGGATTCTCAGGCCGGAACGTGGGAGCAAGCCCGGAAATCACTAGATTCCAGACCGGCGACGCAACAACCTGCCAGCGCTCGACCCAGGAATCCTCTGCCTTCGTGGTCAGCTTGATATGATCGGTCACAGGGAGCTCGCTCTCCCAGGCGAACTCCGATTCGCTTGCTCCCAGCCTGACCTCGATGAAACCCTCTCTTACGATGGCGTTTGCGGTAAGCACCTTTTCGCCCGAAAGCAGCGGGATGCGCAGGGCGATGGCCTTCCCGTCGGGAGAGAGTCGAGTAACTTTCGAGCGCACCTGCCACACGAGTCCGAGTTCCAAATGGCGTTCAACGGCCGCGACGGTCTGAAGATCCTGCCGCTCGTAGCCCGCCTCACCGGAAGTGGTCTTCTGTTTGAGAGCGAAGAAAATCTGCTGCTCGGGCACGCCGTCCGGACGGATCCCGCTGAACGTCCAGTCCGGCGCCTCAATAGCGATCCGGTGCGGCTTGAGCTGGAAGGACCATGTCCATTCATCGACGTCCGCCAGCAACCCCTCGACTCGCACGCGATGAACACCTTCGGGGAGAACCACCCAAAGGTAGCCATCCTCGCGGCGTATGGCGACCTCTGGTTTGTCGTCGACGAGCACGGAAACGGGTGACCACGCCGGCAGTTGGCCGGGAAGCGGAACGGCCGTGCGGATAGCGGCATGAACTTCGGCATCCATCATGATGCGGCGGCCGCTCAGCGTCAGCGACACGAACGGAATGTCCGCCGCATTCGGGTAGGCGTCGGACGTCTCGAGGAGACGCTGCCGGAGGGTTTCCAGCATGGCTGGATCGGGCATCTGACCGCGAACAGAAGGCGAGGAAGTGACCGCCAAGAAAAGAAAAAGAGCCGCGGCGGGGGTCCGGGTGCGAAATATCAAGCTCCTCAATCCGCGCGCATTGAGCAGGATGCTGGCCAGCGCGAGCAGCAATGTGACGCGAAGAACCGTCAGCACGCGTTCGAGCAATAAGGAAATCAGAAACGGCCGCACACTTTGAGATGC
>DASTFP010000263.1:0-4311 GCA_035719865.1 Terrimicrobiaceae bacterium
CTGGCGATTAACGAAGAAGATCTGTAGGGAGCGCACGGTCTGACCCGTCACGGGATCATAGGCGGCGTCTTTGTAATCCCAAACCTCCCTGTTCTCCAATGTGAACACCTGCGAGGGTTGTCCGAGAATGCCGACGGCCTCCTTCATCGGCTTGCCGGGCAGCGTTGCGCGCAACTTGCGAACGTCTTTCTTCGTCTGTTCGGCGGACGCAATACTGGCCTGCGCAGAGGAGGTCTGCGTAGCCGGACTTCGGCAGGCGGCAAAGCTACCCAAACAGGCCGCCATTACTACACAGAGTTTCGCGACACGGTTCATTGAGAAGCTGTCAAATTCTAGAGTTCGCGAGACGAACCGGAAAGCTCTATCTCGGAGAGCAGCCGGCGCCACTGAGAGGCGCGAACGTTCATTGGGCCGATGTGGTGAGTTTCAATCTCAAATTGCGCCGTGGCGCGCTCGCGGTATCGCGCTATTCTTTCGAAGCAAGCCATTAGTAATAAGAATCTAACGTCCTTTCGATGAGGGCGTCGGTGCGAGTTGGAGCCAAACGAAAGTTCAACCGATGCGGACAAACGCAGCAAGTTCCGTCGTTTCGAACGTCTCTAGAATAGACAGGACATGATCATCGTGATTCCCAAAGAGAACGAGGCAGGATTTCAGTATTACCTGCGCCAGATTACTCAAATCCCCTTGCTGACTCCTGAGCAGGAGGTCAAACTGGCGCGCCAGATAAGACGCGGCGATCAACGAGCGCGAACCGAAATGGTGAGCGCGAACCTGAGGCTCGTGGTGAAAATCGCGCGCGACTACGTTAATGTGGGGCTTCCTCTCCTGGACCTTATCTCCGAGGGCAATATCGGCTTGATGAAGGCCGTCGAACGCTTTGACCCCAGGAAGGGGAGCAAACTGAGCACTTATGCCTCATGGTGGATCAGGCAGTCGATCAAGCGAGCCTTGGCGAACCAAACCAAAACGATCCGTCTTCCCATTCACTTGGTCGAAAAGATTGGCAAGATACGCCGCGTCTCCTCGCAAATGACGGAGGAACTCGGCCGCGAACCCACCGATGAAGAACTGGCGGACGAAATCGGGCTCTCTACGTCGAAGATCACTGCCCTCAAGAGCGCTGCGCTTCGCCCGGCTTCACTCGACGAACCGATACAAGACGGCGAGTCCTTTCAGTATAGCGACATCGTCAGCGACGAAGAGTCGGACAATCCGTTTGAAACGCTCCGCGACAAGGACCTCCTTGAAGAAATCGATGAGGTGCTCGAAACGCTCGATCATCGTGAGCGCGTGATCATCAATATGCGCTTTGGCCTCGATGGTCAGGATCCCAAGACCCTTGAAGAAATCGGCGTGAACTTGGGCGTCACGCGTGAGCGAATCCGCCAGTTGCAAAACGGTGCTCTGACGAGACTTCGCGGGGCACTTCGGCGAAGGGAAGACTCGCGCTTCGACACCCGCCCTGCTTTCGCCTGAGGCGAGTTCGACACACGCCTTGAGACTCGCCCAAAGCCGAATGCAACAGTGCTCAAATCAGGCGTAGATAGTTTAGAGAGTTCCTAGTTGTGTGGGTCCTCTCGTTGGGTTGGGTTGGCAGGTCAAGCCTTGGGGGGAGGAAACAGCTTCTGTTTCTTGGGATTGACCTGCCTCCCTTGTTTCGACGGGGATGACGTCGCTGGGGAGCCGCTGATGGCGGAGGGGTCAATCCTTAGAAGCCGATCCGGAATTTGTTCGCATTCAGAGCGTGAGTCGCGAGAGTTCGGCATCCATCTTGCGGCAACTCGAGAGGAAGTGCCGCGAGGAAGTGATTGCAACTCTGGCCCAGTTGCCTGCAGATGCACCCCGTCCGGCACCTGAAGCCTGGCATGGACTGTTCGATTCCCACCCTGGTGCTGATCAACGGCTCGGACCCGATGCACCCTGCCGAGTACGGCGAGCGGCTGGCCGCAGGTATCCCTGGTTCGCGTTTGGTGGAAATAGTCAAAAGAAAAGGGTCCCGCCCTGCACGTCTTTGAAGTCAGGAAAGCCATTGAGAGCTTTGTCTCTTTGCTGGAGGATCGGTGATCATCCGACAAGAGTCGTCAGTTCAACCCGACCCAAGTTTTCTTTCGGCATTTTCGCGGAAAACGGGCATGGTGGGAACGATGAAACCCCTTCGGATCGTAATCGTCCTGTTTGCAGCTTGCACCGCGAGCGTCGCCTCGGTTGCTGCCGCTCAAGGCAGCGATTTGGCGTTGGAGTATGAGCAGGTAAAAAAGATTGCGCTCAAGGATCCCAAAGTGCGTGCCGCATTCGACAGAGCCGATCAGATGCTCGATCGACGCATGATTCAGATCTATCCAGGGCTCAAGCCGTTTATCGAAGCGCAACGCGCCAAGGCAAAGCGGAGTGAAAAAGCCGCGAAATCGGCGCCTGCCCAAGGTTCGGCGGCGGGCAGGACGCATATCGTTGCCAAAGGCGAGACCCTTACTTCCATTGCCAGGCGGTACAAATTGAGTGTAAATAGCCTGGCGCAGGCAAACGGTATCGCGAAGCAAGGGACCCTGAGGGTCGGTCAGAAGCTAGTTATTCCTTAGCTGCCAAAAGAGCTGGGCACTCATAACTCACGATTATGACGGCGATTACAAGATCGCATTGGCGGAATCGTCACGTCTCGCTGAAGGTGCCGATATGAAGCAAGACATCTCGAAGCAGCCCATTCTTTTGGGCGAGACGATGTTTTCCCCGGTTCGCCGGAGCTGACGTCGCGCCGCGCGCGACCTTTTGCTCTTTTTCGCCAGCGCGAGACGCCCTGGCATTCGTGCCGGCACTGCTTCCTCGCTTGAGGCTTCCGGTTCATGAACCCTAACTTTGCAGCTTTGCTTGTCCTTGCCTTCTTGGTTCCATCGCTGTTTGCGGGAGAGCTATTCCGATTCGCCGTGGACAAAATCGGCCCGCGAATGAGTCCTTCCAAGTGCCGAAGGGGGCGTTGTGGCGAGTTCGGATGGACAGTCGCCCGCAAAGACTCCGAGGCTTGTCACGCGCTCTGCGTCAAGTGCGGATGGATGAGCCATTTCGATATCAAGCAGTGGGAGAAACTCAATAGGCGATAGGAGTCCCGCTCTCGCCCTCGTGCCGTCGCGGGTTCTTCCTTCTTCCTTTTTCGTTCTGCCTTCTTAAAGGTCACACCGTGGCAGAAATCGAGCTGGTCTGTCTTTTGCTGATAGTGGTTGCGGCGCTGGATATTGTCGCCCGGAAGGTTGGGCTTCCGTACCCGGTGCTGCTCGTCTTGAGCGGCCTCGCGTTGAGCCTTGTGCCTTATCTGCCTCACGTGGCCCTCGACCCCGAGCTGGCATTGCTGGTCTTTCTTCCTCCGCTGCTCTACCGGGCGGCGTTCTTCACATCATGGCGTGATTTCCGGCGAAACCTGCGCCCTATTGCGCTACACGCCTTCGGACTCGTGCTGACAACAACGGTCGCGGTGGCCTGGGTTGTGCATTCGTTGATGCCCAGGCTCCCTTGGGCCGCCGCGCTGATTCTCGGCGCTATCGTTTCACCGCCCGACGCCATCGCCGCGACGGCGGTGCTACAACGCATGAAGATTCCTCGCCGCATAATCGCCGTCTTGGAGGGTGAGAGCCTGGTGAACGACTCCATCGCGCTCGTCGCCTATCGCTTTGGCATTGGGGCCGTTGTTACGGGCTCGTTTTCGCTGCCCGCCGCAATGATTGAGCTCCCCGTCGTGGGGCTCGGAGGCGTCTTCGTCGGATTCGTCGTTGGCATGGCGGTGCATTGGATTCAGCGCCGCCTCGACGACCCGCCGGTGCAGATCACCATTGCGCTGCTGACACCCTTCGCGGCATACCTTCCCGCAGAGCAGTTGGGCCTTTCCGGGGTGCTCGCAGTCGTCACCGCCGGCCTCTACATCGGCTGGCGTTCGCCCTTGACGCTCACACCGCGCACGCGTCTGGAAGCCGTTGCGTTTTGGGGCATCGTGGTTTTCCTCCTTAATGGAGTCATCTTTATTCTAATCGGGCTGCAACTTCCCGACGTTGTTGGGGGACTGTACACCGAATCGTGGTTTTCCCTCCTGCTCTATGCGGCGGCAGTGAGCGCGACCGTCGTTCTCACTCGAATTCTCTGGGTCTTCCCAGCGGCCTATTTGCCGCGCTTACTGAGCAAGGAACTCCGTGCTCGCGACCCGTATCCCGCCTGGCAACATATCGCGATCATCGCGTGGTCTGGCATGCGCGGTGTCGTGTCCCTCGCCGCCGCTCTCGCGCTGCCACTTTCGACGGCCGCCGGTGCGCCGTTCCCGGGACGAAATGA
>DASTFP010000264.1:0-6342 GCA_035719865.1 Terrimicrobiaceae bacterium
TGCGCAAGCAAGATCGCAAACGTCGCCTTCAGCCACCAAGTTCGCGGCTACAGCCTGGAAGTTTGTCATCTCAAGTTTCATAAGATGATCCCTTCATCGCCGAATTGTCATTATTTGCGAAGAAGGTTAATGGGCGGTGAACCCTCGGGACCCCAGGGCACCGCCACATCATCACCGACAAATTACGGGACCACGCCGTCTCCTGCACAGTTGCGCGCCGCTCACGGACACGAGACGGCATTGCCGCTCCAATCTGGATTGCGGCGATTTTGCAAACACGCTCGGACTGAACGCAAGGTGCGAAAACAGCTTTGCGAAGGGCACGGGTATCCTGAAGGTGGCCAAGTCGCTCGGCACCCCTCCAGGCCCATCTTGCGGGCGTGCTGGAAGACCGTCAGGCCGCAGCCGTGCTCCAGGTGCTCGTTTGGCCGCACGCCGTGCCGGCTCTTCCGCAGGATGCTGGCCAGTGTCGCCTTGCGCACTTCGATGGGTTCTCGGCGTAGGCCCGTGCCGTTCAGCTCCGGCAGGTCGAAGACGTAGAGGAATGCGCGGGGCTCGTTGCGCCCTGTGGCGGAGCAACTGAAAGGCAGCCCCGCCTTTCTCATCGCAACACACCGCCTCGCCGTCGATGAGGCAGGACCGAACCTCGCGATGGTTCATGGCCTCCACGACGAGAACAACCCGGCCGAACATAGACGTTTGGCTTCGCGTGTGTTGAGAATACAACACTTCGCATAAATCCGCGTACACCTGCTTTCCGGTAGTTAGGCACACCCTTGACTGTGGCCCAACGTGGCAAACTGCTGCCTGGTGGCTCGTTTGTCCAAAGATGACCGGGGCCGCAATGAGAAAGGGAGGGTTCGGATGTCTATTGACGCGCATCTCGCAGAGTTGGAACAACAACATCGCGCTCTGGAAACGAAAATAGCCGAAGCTCACACCCATCCATCGATGGATGATCTGGAAATCGCCTCATGGAAACGGCGAAAGCTGCGCGTGAAAGACGCGCTCGCGCGCCTGAAGAACTAATAAAGAAAACACGCGCCCGAAATTCGGGTGCGGTAGGCATGCGACCGCACGGCTTTTATCCAGGCGTGCCAAAGGTTTCGCACCCCAGATTCCGTCATTCGATACGCAAGCTAACTGGGAGACGGATATGATCTCTAAGAGCTTTAAGCTGCCGAAGGGGCAGCTTGACTTGTCCGCAGCGCTATTTACCGCGAGCATGATTGCCATGTGGAGCGGCACGGCGTGGATATTTGTCTTTGTGCTGTTAAGATGATGACGAGAGGCAGATTGCTGTCGATGCGGCAAGACCCGATGAGCCGCCCGCCTACTTTCATGTGCAAAAAAGAAGCTGGTCAGGGCAGACAATTTTCCCGCAACCCTCCTACTCGCTCACGAAAGTGCGATTTGGGCGGGAATTGTGTTGGCTGATTGAAACGGATCGCCTGAGGGCCGACCGGGGGCCGCTAGTCGCCGCGCGTCCAATGCCCCGTCGTGACTCAGCGGAGTCCACTGGTGCGATCTGGCTACCCGCCTAGCGGAAGGGCCTTGAACACACCCGGTGACTCGCCGGAGGGCCTTCGAGACCCGCCTCTGACGAAAGCGTTAGGAGGCATTAAAGGCGTAGCAGCAATGATCGTTATCCCCCGCGGTAAATACATTGGAAGGCAGGTTGGCGAACCGCCACGGGATGAGGCGGAGCATTAATCAAATGCCCTGCCTGCGGCGGATGGATCGACTGCCGCGATCTTGGCCAAGTGTTCGAGCACGAGGGGCCGCTCCCACACCCGGCACAGGATCACCCGCAATGACGGGCGCGCAACTTGAAATCCGGATCGATGGCGCGCCGCGCACTTACCGCGACCGAAAGGACTTCGCGATGGAGGCCGCGCGGTTCCTCAAAAGCAAAAATCCGCACAGCATGGTCGAGGTCAGAGACCTGCAAAGTGGCGATGTGACTGCGGTGGCTCTTAGGCCGGGGTGAGAAATGCCCCTCAAGCTCCATCCGTCCGGCCTCTAAGGATGTCCCGGGGCCTTTCCCATTCGGAACCAACAATCGCACTGCGGATTGATGTGCCGGCGGCGCCTTGACCCTCGTCCGCCAGGCTAAGTGTGTCATGAACTCAGCCCCGCCCTCGTTGGCGGGGCTTTCTTAACACGACGCCCGCCGCGGAAAGGTTGATTGTGATCGAACGAAGCTGGGGCTAGGCGCGTTCCACAGACAGCGCTTCCTGACTCCAATGGAACCGTCATGGGCACGCTCCCCTTAAGCGCGGAGAAAGTGCTGTCTCGACATCGGGGTACGATGTCCCCCATCTGCGCCCAATGCCGCAAATCGATGGTTCTGGTCATCTGTGAGCCGGACTTCCACGACTCCATGGTCGCCACCTATCGATGCCAGGATGTGGGCTATTGGATCGCGCGGAAGTCGTTCTATTGCGCGCGTCGGTGGGCGCGTTCTAGGCCCGTCGCGCCAGGTGTGTAGCCAGAATCCACCCAAATCGCACCCGGCAGACTCCGCTGAGTCACAGCAGGGCGCATCCTACGAAAAGCGCACCGTGCATCGCAAGAATTGGAATGAGGTCACGAGGACCAGCAGCAGCAAAAGGAGTCAGCTATGGCCGGGTCGAACAAGTCGGGCCAAGACATGGAGTCCGGGCGAGTTAACCGGGCAGACGATCCCACGCGAATCTGGGCCCAGCAAAGATCGGGTGAACAGTTTACTGGCGATACGATGTTTGTCGTCGAGCAGGCACGCGACTTTAATCGTGGTTTCGGTGGGCCGTCAGCTAAGCAACATGCGATTGTAGGACGGAGGGCTCTCGGAGGTGCTGGCGTCATCGGTTTCGATTCGAAAGCCGCAATTCAGGAAACCGCTGACGCCGATATCTCGCGGGTCGGGGAGATTGGGGTCTTCGGCAAGGGAGACCGCACGGGAGTCGCGAGGGTGGGCTTACGGGGCCCAGGTGTTGAAGGTGTCGGCGGTCGAAGAGGCAACGGCGCCGGTGAAGCAGGCGTGGTCGGTCGGGGAGGCAGACAGCGTGAAGGGACCCAACTTACCATGCATGGTCCCGGCGTCATCGGGATAGGCGGTGGTCACTCTCGATTGCTAGAGCGCGACCAACACTTCCTCGGTAACGTTGGCGTAGTTGGCCAGGGTGCAGGGGACGGCTCCGAAACAGATACCCATGGTGCCTTAGAGGTCCCGGGCGCGGGAGTGGTCGGCCGAGGCGGCATCTCCCCTGCGAGAGGCTCCGTGTCGCCTGGCGTTGTCGGTATTGCGGGCGGCGCGGAAAACCTGGCTCCACCTCAACCACATTTCGGATTTTTTACTGGTAGCTTCGGTGTGATTGGTCAGGGTGCGACCGGTGTTCACGGTATTGGTCTTGCAGGTCCCGGCGTTAGCGGAGTGAAGGACGGACTGTTGCCACCTCCAGCCGAGGGCATGGAAACCGGCGTTTACGGAGCCGGCCACAACGGCATAATGGGCGTCGGTGCCCAAGGACGCGGCGGCATATTCCAGTCCGAGAACTCGGCCCAGCTACAGCTCGTTCCCTTGAAAGTATCTGGAAGCACAACTCAGGCGGAGTTCTTGCCAACCTCGATTACCGATGCCGGCCGCCTTATGCCAAAGACGGGGCATCGCGGTGATCTGATGGCCGTCATCGATGAAAAACGGACTCTGCTCGCTCTGGTTCTGCGTTCGAGAACGACAGGATTCGATCGTGCCCTCTGCTCGATGGGCACAGGTGCTGTTAGGTCCGGTTGTCACTGGCAGAGCGTGATATTCATCTTCCGCAACAGCGTCGCGATCTCGCGGCGATTTGCAATTGCCTCGGCCGTGTAGCGGCCGTGCTTGACAGCGTTCTTATTTCCCTTCGGTGCGCCTGGGGACATCCGCCATGCATCCGGCAGCGGCCGTTCGGCATCGCCGAAGATTAGCACCGGTTCCTGCTCGGCGTCCGCGCGCCGCATCGCGAGCTGAGGTGCATCGGTAATTTGCCTTGCATGGGGTTGTTCCTCTAATTTGAGGCGATCCCCTCCCCCCGGGGTCTCGACCACGCCAACGATCGCTTGGCTGCCGGAATGCACATGGACGTGCTCGACTGTGACTTTCTGCTGACCCTTGCCGCGGTGACGATTGAGCACGTCGAGCAACAATACGTGGGTGCGTGAGAGCTTGCCGGCCTGATTTAAGTTCTAGCGGTGGCCCTCGTCATTCGGTCTACGGTCTTTCCGACCACTCCCATGTCCTTGGTAGGTCCCTTGGTGCTCTCCCGCGCAAACCCGCCGGCGGGACCGAATTAACAGTGTGGCAACCCTGCGGTGCCATCCTCGCGCCCGCCCCAACGCCAACGATGGAGCCGGCAACGCCAACGATCGCGAGGTCAATGCGTGCCCGTGCTCGGGTTGCGCTCGTTTCGATCGCCCTTTCCGCGAGCTTCGGTATCGGGGGGTGCGCTGCGATCGATGACCTGAAGGCTGGCATTTCCCGTTGGCTCGATACCGCGAACGTCCCGGACGAAGGCGTAGGGTTGCCCGGTACCGCTCCGGAGTCGCCTGTTGTGGTTGCGCCGGAGAAAATCCCAAAAGAGTCCTCCAGGCCACCAAAGAAGAAAATCAAGACGGCGCGTAAACTACAGCCTCCGCAGACCGTTGTGCTTCCTCTCAAAAAACCGCCGATCTCCGATTCCCCCGGGACGGCAAGGCCGGACGAAACCGAGGGGCAGTCCGCGCCGCCCGCTTCCATGCGATTGCGCACTCCGTATCCTGAAGCGCCACCGCCCGGAACTTTTTCGCGCTGAGATCGGCCCCGAACATTCATCCCAAACGCTGCCTGCTTAATCTCAGGAGCCTGGAAGCACGAGCGGTGGAGGCGTGAGCGAAGATGGAAGAAGTGCCGTAGGGATAGCCGGGCAAACGAAGTCGGTTCAAGTGTTGCGCCAGCACCACAGGGCAAGGGCTTCGCCTCCGACGAAACCCGTTTCCCCGCTTACGAAACACGATTGAAACAGAGTGCATGCATCGTGGTCCTCGGATCGGTGCTTACGAAGAGTCTCCCTGGGCATTCCCCCAAACCCCTGCCTTGGGCGTGGACCTCTTGAGGACCATCCGGCGCTAGAGAAAGGCCGCTGCCCCGCGGCCTTTTTCTTTTTGCAGACGGCGGAGACAGCTCCCATGCAACCTCCAATTTATTGAAGTGCAACGCCGTGTGCACCTAATGGCAGACGCGACCAGCGGCACCATCCAGAGTGGCCGGATTTTTGCCGACAGAAAGGACAACCGGGCTTGAACCGCTTGGGAGAGATTTTTTCTTGGGTCTTCTTGGGGTTGGCGGTGCTGTGCCTGGTGGGATGGCCGATAGCGATCTGGAGGCACGTGAACAACGGATTGCCGATTATCGCCTCTGTCTTGGAAACGCTCCACTACCCGCTTGGGGCCCTTTTCTTTTGGATCGTCGGCCGCGGACTAAAACTTTCGCTGGATTTGCGTCAGGGAGGCTAACACTGCCAAAGCACGCGGGAGGCCCTGGCTCCAAGCAGCCGGGGCCTTCCCGTTTATCTGCCAAGGGAGCGTTCCGCCCTTTTACGGCTTGGCCCGGCTTTCTTCACTACGCGCTTCACCTCGGCCTTCGATTTGCCGGTAATCGAGAGAGGCCGAAGAGGACCGGGCAAATGAGAGAACCGCGAGCGACTTGAGTCAGCTGGGAGCATTCTCCCGCAACCGAGCCGTTACGTCATTCAATGCCTTGGATCGCTCCAATACCGGCTCGGCCAAGAACACCCCCAAGTCTGATATGGACTTGCTGGCGCGCATACAGCACTTGGCGAGTTTGAATTGGGCCTCCCACCGGATGGTTGCCAGGAGCCCGACAAGTCGCGCCCCCGGACCGGCCGCTCGTTCACGGATGTTGATCGACATATTTCTCTCCCTTAGCCGTCTCTCCTAGGAGTGTCGTTGCGGTGAAGGAGATGGTTCAAACATTGGTGGCTCGCTGGCGTTAATGATCCGTAATGTTCCCCGCTCGACCGTGGCATAGAAGAAAAGACCGCCCGGAGTTGATCCGGACGGCCATCGGTATTGCAGCCTAAACCGCATCCGTGTCAGCTAAGAAAGTACGGGCTTAGGACGATCCATCAGTTCCCGAAGCCCCTCGCGACCTTCAACTTCGGGGATTTGGCTCCGGTAGAACTCCAGCACGAAGAGCCGGAGCGCCGACGAAAGATTGCCTTGCTGACGTTGTGCATCGATGGTGTCAACAAGCGTCGACAAGGTCACAAGTCGCTTGCCGGCAATCTCCTTTAGCCCCCTCCAAAACTCGTCCTCCAGGCTCAC
>DASTFP010000265.1:0-3127 GCA_035719865.1 Terrimicrobiaceae bacterium
GGGTACAGTCGTCACGGCAAGAACATCGATCGAGCGAGGATTCAACGAGATGACTCCTTCCCTGGTCTCCATCGCTGCCTGTCCCTCGTAAACGGGAACCAAGGCCATCCCGCAAATCGTGCAATTGCCCGGCTTGTCCGAGGTGATCCACGGATGCATCGGGCTTTGGTAGAACCTGACTTTAGGACCCTCGTCCTCCCGCTTCGTGCAGGAGACTAGCAGTGCAAGGGCGAGCAAAAGCCGGCCGATTGTAGAGGCGGCTGTGCCAGCCGCCTGACGAATGAGGCGCCAGGCACAGGCGCCCCTAAAGCAATTCAGCGAGAAAGCGCTCATAAGAGCGTTCTTTTCAATCGAAGCGCGTTGCTGATCACGGACACGCTGCTCAGGGCCATCGCGGCGCTCGCAAAGATGGGACTAAGCAGAATGCCGAAAAACGGATAAAGGACACCCGCCGCGATCGGAACCCCGAGCGCGTTGTAAAGAAACGCAAAGAGCAGGTTCTGCCGAATGTTTCGCATCGTCGCGCGGCTCAGGGCAATGGCTTGGGCGATCCCTCTCAGGTCGCCCTTCACCAGCGTGACGCCGGCACTTTGCATCGCGACGTCAGTCCCCGTTCCCATGGCAATTCCAACGTCCGCGGCCGCGAGAGCGGGCGCGTCATTGACCCCATCGCCGGCCATCGCGACCACATCTCCGCCGCCCTTGAGTTCAAGGACCTTCGCCTGTTTGTCCGCCGGATTCACCTCGGCAATAACATCGTCGATCCCAAGCTTCGAGGCTACCTGACGAGCCGTTTCCCTGTTGTCGCCGGTAAGCATCACAACCTTCAAACCCAAGCGATGCAGGCTGTCGATAGCTTCGGGCGTGCTCGACTTGACGGGATCAGAAACTGCCAGAAGACCTGCGGCTTCCTGCTGGGCGGCAAGCCAAATCACGGTGTGTCCTTCCCGTTGAAGTTCGCTCGCCGCGGCATCGAGGCGATCCAAATTTCGAACTCCGGCGGCTTCGAGGAACGCTTGCTTGCCCAGAAGCAATGACTTTCCGCCTACTCTCCCGCGCACACCTCCCCCGGGCGACGCCTCAAAATCCTCAACGCGGGCCGCCGGAGTTTTCGGCCGCGCCGCTCTCAGGATGGCGCCCGCTAGTGGATGCTCACTCTGTTGCTCGAGAGCGGCGGCGAGCGTCAGAATCTCGTCCTCTTTGCCGCGCTCGATTGGAACTACGCTCGTGACACTTGGCCGACCCTCGGTGAGTGTGCCGGTCTTGTCGACGACCAGTGCCGTCACCTTCCCGAGAACTTCGAGCGCTTCGGCATCCTTGAAAAGAACACCCATTCCAGCGCCGCGGCCTACGGCCACCATGATTGACATCGGCGTCGCCAGGCCCAGCGCGCACGGGCAGGCAATTATCAGCACCGCCACCGCATTGACCAGCGCGTAGGCAATGGCGGGCTGAGGACACCCGAACAACCAGACGAAAAAAGTGATCGCGGCAATGCCCACCACTGCGGGCACAAACCACGCGGAGACCACATCAGCCAGTCGCTGAATCGGAGCGCGGCTACGCTGGGCCTGGGAAACCATTTGAACGATCTGTGCCAGCATCGTTTCAGATCCAACCTTCTCCGCGCGCATCAGCAGACTCCCGTTTCCATTCAAAGTCCCGCCAACCACCCTGCTGTCTTCGGTCTTCTCCACCGGAGTCGGCTCGCCCGTGAGCATCGACTCGTCGACCAGCGATCGACCCTCAAGCACCACCCCATCAACAGGAATCTTCTCCCCGGGCTTTACTCGAAGGACATCGCCGGCGCGGACCACGTCCAGAGCGACATCCTCTTCGCTGCCGTCGGACACTCGGTGGGCGAGCTTAGGCGCCAAACCCAGCAGCGCGCGAATCGCCTCTCCGGTTCCGGCGCGGGCCCGTAGCTCGAGCACCTGACCAAGCAAGACGAGCACAATGATAAAGGAAGCTGCTTCAAAATAGACCGGCACCGTCCCCCCGTGCTTGAGGCTCGCCGGCAGCCAACCGGAGAACAACAGGGCGAATACGCTGAAGATGTATGCCGCACCCGCGCCCAGCGAAATGAGGGTAAACATGTTGAGGTTGCGCGTCGCGATCGAGCGCGCTCCGCGTTCGAAAAAGGGCCAGCCGCACCACAGAACGATGGGAGTCGAAAGTAAGAACTGGATCCACGCCGAAGCTTTGGCTGGAACGGCATCCAGCGGCGGGAAATGCGCTCCCATCGCCAATATAAGAACCGGAAGGCCGAGCAGCAGCCCGACTTTGAAACGCCGCACCATGTCCCGAAGCTCCGTGTCGTCCTCACCGGCAGCGGCCTGCACCGGTTCAAGCGCCATTCCGCAAATTGGACAAACGCCCGGATGATCCTGCCGGATCTCCGGGTGCATTGGACACGTATAAACTGCGGCCACCTGCTTCGAGAAAGCGGGATTGCGCTCAAGCGCCATCCCGCATTTCGGACATGCCCCGGGTTCGTCAGACTGCACGCCCGGGCACATGGGGCAGAACCATTCCTTGGTTGGTTTGAAGCCCACCTCACGATGGTGATGATGATCCTGCTGAGGTTGCGCGGACGCGCCCCCGTGACACGAATTTAAATCGCTCATCTTTGCCATTGCGATACTATCAGAGCCATCAATCACTGATCAGGACTGTGCTTCCCTCGAGCACGCGCGTGCGATCGGAGCAGGATCGAAAAGAAAGCCTCTCATACCCGTTGAATCCCGAATGCTCCCCAAACCCTTGGGAATTCCTTTGCTGGGCTTACCTGGCACCGTTACGCATTCGAAGCCGTGCTGAAATGACGCGAGTCTTCGCTGCGGATCGCGGCTCGCACTCTTTACGACGCCTGATCGGGCGACGCCAACGCGCCGTTCGCTACGAAGCGCCGGCGACCTGAACCCCGGGTGTTTGGGCCGCAGGCATCTTTCTACGAAAATGACGCCCGATCTGCGAAGTCGCCCAGACAGCCGTAAAGAGAAGCGACGCAGCAACTACCATTGCTCCTGCTGCCGAGCAATTGAGCCAGACTGAAAGGTGCAAACCAATCACGGCACTCAACGCCGCATGAAGGACGGTCAATCCCAACCGCGATGGCAAATGCTCC
>DASTFP010000266.1:0-8111 GCA_035719865.1 Terrimicrobiaceae bacterium
ACTTTGAGGCTATGATCTGTTCGGATGGCGAACGGTCGCTCCGGCTCCACAGCGATGCCGGAGAGGAAAGTCCGGACACCACAAGGCGGTACGCCCTGCGAAAGCGGGGGCGCGCTGAACGAAAGTTCTTTGCGACGGAAAGTGTCACAGAAAACAAACCGCTTCGATTTGCCGCAACTCTTCGCCGAGAGGCGTGGAAGCTTGAAGGTTAAGCGAGGCAAGGGTGAAAAGGCGGGGTAAGAGCCCACCGCCCCGAGCGAGAGCTCGGGGGCACGAAAAACCCCGTGCGGTGCAAGACAAAACAGGAGGCGCGGGTCGCCTGCCCGGGTCTTCCAAAAGAAGATCAAACCTCCGGGTAATAGTCGCAGCCCGAAAGAGCTGCTCCGGCGAGCGATTCGCCGGCGCAAGATAAATGACCGTTGCTCAAAGCCCCTGCGGCAGAGGGCAAACAGAATCCGGCTTATAGCCAACCCAAACGGAGGCGATTCCGAAAATTGAGTCGCCTCCGTCCCCTTTCCCTGCCAAGATCATACCGTCCCTAAATTAACTTGTAATAAGTAAATAACAATTGTAAGCGAGTGATTGTAAATTGTTTACTTACAATCCTGTAGGATGATGAAGGAATATCCAGGAAAGTCCGAACTCTGTTTCGAGGGATTTGGCGAGCGCCTGTACACCGAAGACTTCCGTCGCGTAGTGGCCCGCATAAAGAAGGTTCACATGGAGTTCTTCCGCAGCGGTGAACGACCAGTGCGGTCCCTCTCCCGTGATGAAGGTGTCGATTCCCTCTGCGGCGGCATTGAAAATTTCGCCACCTGCCGCGCCCGTGATCACACCGATCCTGCGTGTAACCGCTGGTCCGCCGGGAGCAAGATGCACCTTTCCGGAGACGGCATTCTCGAGGCGATCGAGGAGAATCCGCCGGTCCACAGAGACCTCAACTTGCAATCCGATCTTCAGAAAGGGCTGCCTCGGCTCGGGAAGTTCGAGCGCGTTGCACAGCAGGACATTGTTTCCCAGCTGGGGATGCGCATCGAGTGGCAAATGGGCGCTGTAAATGGCCAGATCGTTCTCAATCGCCAGTTTCAGCTTTCGATAGCTGGCTCCGGTCGCCGTTTGCAGGCCACCCCAAAACAACCCGTGATGGACGATCAACAGGTTCGCACCCGCCTCGACCGCCATGCCGAGGACCGCTTCGCAGGCATCCACCGCCGCAGCCACCCGGTTAACCGTGCCGGAGTTTTCCAATTGGAGGCCGTTGAGCGCATTGGGATGGTCATCGAACTCCAGGATACGGAGCAAATCATTTTGATACTTCACGACTTCTTCGAGCTTCATTCTGCCGAGTATCCACGTCTACGGACCATTTCGCCACATCCCTCGCGCTTGCCTCTTCCCCGTGATGGGATAGCTTACCCGGCCTTATGCTCAAAGCCGGTATCGTCGGATTGCCCAATGTTGGCAAATCCACGCTCTTTAACGCGGTCACCCGTACTCGCAAGGCCCACGCAGCAAACTTTCCCTTCTGCACGATCGAACCGAACGTGGGAATCGTTAGCGTGCCGGATGAGCGCCTGGAGAAACTCGCGGCGCTCTCGAAATCTCAAAAGATCATTCCCACCGCCATCGAATTCGTGGACATCGCCGGCCTGGTGAAGGGCGCAAGCGAAGGAGAGGGTCTGGGCAACCAGTTTCTCAGCCATATTCGCGAAGTCGATGCCATCATCCAGGTCATTCGTTGCTTCGAGAGCGCAGATATCCATCACGTAGCGGGCTCGATTGACCCCGTGCGAGACATAGAGGTGATCACCACCGAATTGATTCTCGCCGATCTGGCCTCCGTCAAGAAACGGGCCGAGCGCCTTCAAAAGGGCGCGCGCTCTGGCGACAAGCTTGCCAAGGCCGAACTGGCTCTCTGCGAGAGGATTCTTCCCCACCTGGATGCCGGGAAGACCGCGCTGACGGCCAAAATCTCCGATGAGGATCGAAGCCTGCTAAAGGGGTTCTTTCTGCTGACTTCCAAACCCGCTATTTTCGCCTGCAACGTCGGGGAAGAGGAGTTGGCGCGAGGCGATAGTCTATATGTTCGTGTCGTTCGCGACTATGCTGACGCGCAGAACTCGGAAGCGCTCGGACCCGATAATCTCCGCGTAGAAGCGGTCGTCATCAGCGCTCAGATTGAGAGCGAACTGGCCGAATTGCCGCCGCTCGAGGCTCGCGAGTTCCTTTCCGACCTCGGTGTGGCTGACAGTGGCGTAAGCCAGCTTATCCGAGCCGTCTATCACCTGCTTGGTCTTCGGACCTTCTTGACGACTGGCCCGAAGGAAACACGGGCGTGGACCATTCATGCGGGTGACAAGGCTCCGGCGGCAGCCGGCGTGATCCATAGCGATTTCGAACGCGGGTTCATCGCCGCCCAAACGATTTCGTACGAGGACCTCGTAGGCCTGGGATCCGAAGCGAGAGCTCGCGAGGCCGGAAGACTTCGTGTCGAGGGAAAGGAATACGTCGTCCAGGACGGCGACGTAATCGAGTTTCGATTCAACGTCTAGGACGCGCGGCGCAAGATAGCGCGCGTCGAGCGGTCGACAATCTCCCATGCATCGCATCTCTTCCATCCTCGCCCGCTGGACCGTCCGAAGGCCGCTCGCCCTCGGACTAGGAGGAGTGGTCCTGGCCGCCGCTTCCGCATGGATCATTTCCTCGAGGAACACGTTCGATTCCGACATCCTCAATTTGCTCCCCGCCAGCAATCCTTCTGTCCAGGGTTTGAAGATCTTCAACAGTGAATTCACCCAGACGCGGGAGCTCGCTTTCCTCTTGAGCTGTAAGGAGCCGCCGGCCGACCGTGAGTCGTTCAGGGAGACGTTTCTGAACCGGCTTCACGCCCAGCCGTGGGTCCATCGCGTGCTCGACGCTCCACCACTGGAAACCACCGGCGGCCGCAAGACGATGCCCGAAATTCTCGTGCCCCTCCTGCTGAACCTGCCGGCTGACCAGTTCGCGGCTGCTCTCGGGGACCTTTCGCCTCAAGCCATTCGTAATCGCATCGCCCGGCTGGCCGCGCAGACTGCGGCAGGCTCGCCGAGAGCGCGCTTCGAGCTGGAGAACGATCCCCTGGGCCTCGCGGCCCGCGCGGCTAGACCGGTCTGGGAAACTGTCGCCGTCTCAGAAACATTCACCCTCACGTCCGCCGACGGAACAACGATCATTGTACCGGTCATAACAAACCAGGCCGACCTCTCTGCCGAGGCCTGCCAGCGGACCATGCGGGAGGTGCGCCAGTTTGTGGAAGCCGTGCGTAAAGAACTCGGACCCAGCGGTCCGGAGATCGGCGTAACGGGACGGTCCGCCTATGTCGATGAGATTGAGAGGAGCATGCGAAGGGATATCACCACGACTTCCCTTGTCTCGCTGCTCTGCGTAACGGGACTGTTCTGGGTCGGCTTTCGCCGCCTGCTTCCGTTGATGGGCATTGCGCTGCTGCTCGCCCTGGCAGCGGTCACGACCATGGCCTTCGGAGCCCTCTATTTCGAGAGACTGAACATTATCGCGATCAGCTTTTGCTCGATCCTCTTCGGCCTCGGCGATGATTTCAGTCTGCTTCTTTATCAACGGTACTTTCAATCTCGCCATGCGGGCTCGGAACGCGAAGCGGCGATCGCGGATTCCATCTCTCACTGCGAGCCGGGGATTCTCTGGGTTGCCTTGACGACGGGAATCGGCTTTCTGGCGCTCTGCTTCAGTGGATCGAGCGGCTTTGCCCAGCTGGGAATTCTCGTGGCGCTCGGCGTGTCGCTTTGCGCCGTCCTGATGCCGATGTTTCTCTTCCTCTTTGTCGGGAAGGCGCCTACCGTCGCGGCATCGACCGGGCCGGCTCGAGCTTTCGCGCGCCAAAGCATTCAGTTTCCGAGCCGCATCCTAGCCGCCGCCGCGCCGCTGTTCCTGGCCGCCGCGGTTCTCAGCGTGATGCCATGGCGGGCCATCCACTTTGACATTTCGCCCGCCTCGCTCGAGCCTCGCGACATCCCCGCCGCGAGAACGCTGGCGCTCATGATGGAAAAATTTCCCGCCACGTTCGAGCCGGTGATGATCGTCTTGCCGCAACCCGACTCGAGCCAACTTGCCTCGCTCGACCGCGTCCTCAAGCGCTTGAAGGAGGAAGGGCTTGTTGAGACGAGCTCCTCCCCGTCCGCGCTCGTTCTCGATCGCAAACGCATGAAAGCCAACAGGGACACCGCAATTCGCAGCGATTTGTACGCCTCGCGCGCGGCTTTGGAAAATGCGCTCGCGACCGCCGGGGTTAATCCTTCGGCCTTCCGGCAAACATTCGACGTGTTCGACGGACTTCAGCGGGAGGAGACCGCAGGGAGCACGTGGAAAGCGTTTCTATCGAGCGCGTCGCCCTGGTGGTTCTTGTTTGACCGGATGGTTTCGCCCGATTCTGGCGCTGCGATCGCCTACGCGCGAACTCCGCGGCAGGTTACCGGAGACCAGCGAGAACGAATCACTCAAATCGTCACGACCGCGGTGCCCGATGCGCTGGTGACCGGCTGGAGCCAGGCGCTCGCCACTCTGACTGCGTGGGCATCGAGAGAACTGCTGGTTTTCGGCTCGGCGGTGTCCTTTGTGATTCTTCTCATCCTGGGTGTGGTCTATAGGGATGCGCGCGTCTGGCTGCTGCATACGATTGCTCTCCTTGCCGCCGCCGCGGGAACCGTCGCAACGCTGAAACTGGTGCAAGTTCCGATAAATCTTCTGAATGTCCTCGCCTTTCCGTTGATGCTTGGTGTGGGCGTGGACTACGGCACGCACATCATTCTCGCCTCGAGGGAGCACGGAGACCCTCTGGGGAATATTTCCGGCGTGCTCAAGCCAATCGCGCTGAGCGGGCTGACGACGGCAACCGGCTTTGGTTCCCTGGTGTTTGCGCAGAACGCAGCCCTCTCCGGTCTCGGCACGATTTGTGCGATTGGTGTCGCCTGGTGTCTTCTGGCGTCGCTGTTGATCGTTACTCCGGGTACGGCAATTCTTGCTCGAAGACGGTGAAGACCCCGCTCCCGGCCATGCGCCGGCGACTTGCACAGGCCTGCCGCCACGAGTAGAACCCCATTATGAAAATGCTCGCGCGCATTTTGCTTTGCCTCGCAATGGCTTCAGTCTGCGACCTCCGTGCCGATGAAATTGTCTGGAGCGTTCAGAGCAAGCTCAAGCAACTCGGCTATTATGATGGCAGGATCGATGGCCAAATGGGAAGCCAAACGGCGGCCGCGATCCGGCGCTACCAGATTGCTGAAAGACTGAAGGTGACTGGGAATATGAATTCGCAAACGCTTCGAAGCCTCGGGATCTCGGCGCCGCCGGCGCGTGTTCCCGCGCGCTCCTACGCGCCGCCACCTGAATACGTCGCCCTGGCCGAGGTTTTCAGAGGAGGCCCGTTTATCTCGGTGGGTCCCGAGGTGCAAATCGCCGTCATCCGCGAGGCGCAAAGAAATCTTCGGCTGCTCGGTTATTACAACGGCCCGATCGATGGAAGGCCGACTCCATACCTCACATCCTCCCTCCGAGCCTGGCAGGGCAGCGCGGGTTTCCGCCAAACCGGGCGGTTCGATGAAAACACGCTCAAAGGCCTTGCCTTGATGCCAAACTAGCAGGCGCTCTTGACCGCTTCGCGATCCTCCGTCCCTGTGGTCTCGCGGGGGTGGTTGCCCAAGGCTCCAGCGTGGTCGGGATGGACTGGGCTGACCGTGCTCATTGCGTTGGCAGCCGTTGCGAGGTTTCAAATCGCTCCGGTCGCGGTTTCCGAATGGGACAGCTGGGGATGGTTGAATCCCGCGCTAAGCTGGCTGGGAGGACTGGGCTTCCGCGAGCAGTTTGAGAGAGAATGGCTCTATGGCGCCTTCATCGCCGCGTGCTTGAGGCTCACAGGTTCCTTCTCGGGCTTTGTCGTCATTCAGCAGGTTCTCGGTCTCGTCGCCGGAGTGTTGATGTGGTTGACTTGGAGGACCTGGGCGACCCTTTTCCCGAAGAACTCCCTTTTTGAGATTGCCTCTGTGATCCTCGGCCTCTTCGTGGTTGCCGTCTACCTGTTCAGCCCGATCGCGATCGCGCTTGAGCTGGCGATTCGCCCGGAGGCAATAATGGCCTTCGTTGCGTTCTGGCAGCTCTATTGCATCACCAGCTATTGTAAATTTCGTTGGCACACGCCGCGACTCATGGCATCCACCGTCTTTGGCGCCCTCGCCATTCCGCTCGCTTTTTCTCTGTTTGTGCTTAAGCCCAATTGGCTTCTAGCCGTTCCGGTGACCATACTGCCCGTGTTCGCCGGAATTTTTGGAACCGCCGTCCCCCTGACGGCCCGGCTCCTGACGCCAGTCTTGGGCCTCGTCCTGGTCTTCGCCACTTTGTTGCTGCCGGAGAAGGCGCTTTTCGTTCCAGCCGCCGAAACGCGTGTCGTCCTGCCAATGACGCTGTTCACCATTCACGCCGACGTGATCCAGGAAGATATGCAGCGCCAGTTCGCAAGCGACGCGACCCCCGAAGACCAACGGCGCTTCCTCGGGGAGTTCCTTGGGGTTTTTCAACCTGAGATGGAGACCGCCAGAACGCTAGCCAAGTACTATCCGCGACTCGGATTCGATCCGGATTACCTAATGTATCGCTCCCGCGTCTTTCCCTTCCTGGAAAACACACACGCCATGTCGCGACGGCAGATCGCTGATTTCTGTCGCACCAGTTTCCTGTCTGCGATCTGGAATCAACCTCTCGGCTATGCCCGAAAGGTCTTTATCCAGCTCGGTTACTTCTTTTTCCCGGATGACGGGACGTTCTTTCGCAAGCGCATCGAAATGGGAAAACTCTACGACTATGTCCGCACAACAGTGCCCGATACCCTCGAAGAGGCGTTCAGCAAGCCTGTCAGAGATCTTTATCAAAGCTATCGTGAGAATATCGTCGCGCGGGCGGGCCAGCCCGCGAGTCTCGAGGTCTTCCGGCCTTTCGTGCCTTTTCTGAGGGCCTTTGCAGCGGGTGCCTTTTATATCGAGATTGCGTTTTTCGCGTCGCTCGCCGCCTGCCTGATTCTCAAATCTCTCGCCCAGTTCCGCCTTCCGGGCCTGATCGCGCTGATGTTTTTCCTGGCGCCCGCCGGCAACGCGCTGACCGTCGCTCTGATTCATGCCCTCGATAATTCCCGCTATCGCGGAAGCTATGGCCCGCTTCTTCTGTTCGCCCTAGCGGGATTCCTCCTCTTTTTTCTGACAACGCTTGCCCACGCTGTTGCGCACCTCAAGGAGCACCGTGCCCAGATTGTCCGCCCTCATTGACCGCGCATCCGCATTTGCCCTAGGGCCCTGGCGACTGGTCTCGGTTCTCTTCTACGCGGCAGCGGTCCTTCTGCTTTGCGCTTCTCTGGGCGTCATCGGCTTTCGAATCACGGATCAAACCAACCACGAGGTGGAGCCATTCGACCAGAGCGCCTATGTCGCGATGTCGCAGAAAATGGAAGGTTCCTGGTATCCTTGGTACTCCGACGGGACGCGCAATCCCCTGTTTCCGTGGCTCGCCGCCGCGCTCCTGAACGCCGACGAGCCTTCATTTTTTGAAACCGGCAAGAAACTGAACGTCATCCTCGCGATCTGCGGAACAGCGCTAGTCAGTGTCTTCTTTTCGCGCCGAATGGGCCCGCTTGCGGCCTTCAATTGCACCGCGCTTGCGGCGCTCGCGGCGCTCCTCCCGATCTCCACATTTTTCGGAGCTGAGGCGATTTTTCTTGTGCTCTTTCTCTTCGTCTGCGCTTGCGGCATGCGCCTCTTGAACGAAAATCCGGTTCGTCTCTATCTCTTCCTTGCCTTGCTAAGCGCGGCGGCGTGGCTGGCGAAATCCTCGACAACGCCTTTCCTGGCACTGTTTGCAACCCTCAGCTTTGGTCGCTCGCTAATGAACCAGTTTCTTGGGCAGAGCCTACCCTGGCACCTTCTTGCGCCGGCCTGGAGCGCGAGACGATTCGCTGTCGGTCTCGCCATTTTTGTCACGGTTTACTTTGCGCTCATCGCTCCCCGGCTCGTTCACGCCCACAAGACGTGGGGCAGCGCGTTTTACAGCCTTCCCAG
>DASTFP010000267.1:0-9892 GCA_035719865.1 Terrimicrobiaceae bacterium
AGAACCCTCTCTTATACGCCCGGGTGCTGCAACGCGCCGGCAAGCTGACCGAGGCGAAGCGCGTGCTTGATGAAGCCGCAGGCTCTGGCAATGCAAATGCGGCGGAAATGCTTGCGGGAATCCTTGAGGAGGAGGGCGAGATTCGAGCGGCTGCGGAGCTGCTTGAGAAGGTCGCGGCGGCCCATGAGAACCAAAGCCTCCTCGTTCGTCTTGGCGAACTCCTGCAGAAGGCCGGCGAGAAGGAAAAATCGCGAGCCGCGTTGGAGCGGGCGGCTGCGCTGGCTCCCGGCGACCTTGGCCTTCGCAAACGCCTCGCCGCGGCGAGCGCTAGCGCCGGCGACGGGGAAGCGGCAGCGGGCCATTTGCGAGTGATTGCCGAGCACGGTTCGCCGTCCGAGCGATTCTCTGCC
This sequence comes from Terrimicrobiaceae bacterium, assembly GCA_035719865.1. Lineage (GTDB taxonomy): Bacteria > Verrucomicrobiota > Verrucomicrobiia > Chthoniobacterales > Terrimicrobiaceae > DASTFP01. The sequence continues at coordinate 411 of DASTFP010000267.1, forward strand.
TGGGGCGAGATTTCCCTCCGTTTTGAAGAAGCCGGCAAGACGGACGAGGCCATCGCCGCGCAGGAAGCCTTGCTGGGCTTGATGGGACCCGGTCACTGGCAACTGGATTCCGCGCGCCGGCGCCTCTTCAACCTCCGGAGCGAGAACAATACCCTGAACGAATTGGAGAAGAGATGGCTCGCGGACGCAGAAGCGCGCCCTCGAGATCCGTCGCCCGCCTTGAGAATGGCCAAGTTTTATGAGTTTCAGGGTGACGTCACCCGGCAGCGCGATTGGCTGGTCAAAGCTTCCACGCTTCTCCCCAAAGACGTTCGCCTCGCGGCCGAGGTCGCCTCGCTTGAACTCTCGATGGGCAATCCGGAATCCGCCGCAGATCGCTACGACACGATTCTTGCGCTGCGACCCGACGATGCAGACATCGTGTTTCTCCGCGCGGAGACCGCGGCGCTGCTGGGAGAGGAAGAGGAGGCGCAAAAGCGCGTTGAAGACTATCTCGCGGCCCACCAGAACGACAGTGCCGCCGAGGCCAGGACGGTGGACTTTTACCGGCGCATGCGGCTTTCCGGCCCGCTCGAGCGTAAGCTGTCGGCGGCTTCTCTCGCGCATCCGGATGACGAGCAGGCGGCGTCGGAGCTTGCGCGATTCTATCTCGAACAGCGTCGGGATGCCGAGGCTATCGAATGCCTGGCGCGCTTCGACGATTCGCGGCTTGACCAGCGCGACGCTGCGGCGGTGGCATTTCGCTACTCGGAACTGCTGAAAGAGTCTTCCCACAAGGAGGAAGAGCGACACTGGGCGCGGAAGGCATTCGAGAAAGATCCTTCGCGACCCGAATACGCGTTGCGCCTGGCAGATCTGCTCCAGGCAGAGGGCCAAACCGACGCCATGCTCGGCGTTTTGCGACAGGCTTGCGAGGTGCGTGGAAATACACCACCTCGCGAAGACCTCGAGCGTCGCCTCTTCCTGGCGCTGCAATCCAAAGGACGAGCAACATCAGAAGTGAGCGCGAAACCCCCTGCGCCTTCCGTCAAAGAGATGATCGCATCCCTCGATGCGAAAGCACGAAAGACCGGCGGTGAGGCAGCCTGGCTCCGGCTGGCGCGCTGGCTGAGTTGGGCGGATGCGGGAGCGAGCCCAACCACCGCCTTGCGGAGAGGACTGGAGGCTACCCCGCAGTCGGCGGCCTTGCAGGAGGCATTGGCCGTGGAGCTTGCTGATTCCGGTGATCAAGCCGCGGCGATTCAGGCCTTGAAGCGCCTCGCGGAGCTGGCTCCCGAACGAAGCACGGAGATTCAACGCCGAATCGGCCATCTCGAGTTCGATCGGGGCAATAGCGAGGATGGGTTGCGGATCTTTCAATCCCTCGCAGACGAGTCGAAGGATTGGCAGGCTGTTGCCGATCTCGCGCTTGCCCAACAGATGGGCGGCAACTGGTTCGACGCTTTCGAGACTTGGCAGCGAGCATATAGTCTCGCGTCCCCCGGCGCGCGACGATCGATTCGCGCGTCGATTCTCAACGCGGCAACGCGATTGCAGCTCTACGCACGCGGGCTCGATTTTTTCGAGAAGGCGTGCGTCGCGGAGGGGGACGCCGCGACCCGCGAGGAGTTGTTGAACGAGGCGGCTGCCTTTGCCGTCGAACACGGCACCGCGGAGCAATGGCGCCTGCGTTTGGAGCGCCGGATGCGAGCCTCACCCGAAGAACTCGCGTGGCGGGAAGGTCTGGTTTCTCTTTTCAGTGCCGAAGGCCGCGTGGAGGAAGCGAGGCAGGCGCTTAAGGCGACCGCGAAAGTGCGCGGAGATTCGGTCGAAGCCATCGAGCGGCTCCTCAAGCTGGCGGAGAACGCAGAGGATTGGGACGAGGCCGCATCGTTCGCCCGGCGCCTCGTTTCTCTGGTAGGCGCGCAGGATCCTTCACCCTCCATGCGCTACGCGGGATTTCTCGAGCGCGCCCAGAGAGAGGATGAAGCCGAGGGTGTCTGGCAGACGCTGGCAGCTCGATATGCTCGCAGCCCACAGGTTCTCTCCGCGGCCGGCGATTTCTTTGAACGTTCGGGAAAGCAGGAGCGGGCCGAAGCCTTCTATCGCGCCGCAATACGCTTTCGCGAGTGCGCGCCCCAGGTGCGCCTGCGTCTCGGTCGATTCGCCCTGGACCGCGGCGACCGCTCTCAGGCGTTGGCAGACTTCGAGGACTTGCTGGCTCAGACGAGGCCCGAAATTGAGTCGTTCAAGGATTGCGTTCCCCTGCCGGACAGAGTTCATTCTGCGCCGGCGCAGTCATCACGTGCAGGTGCATTGCCTGTGCTCCCGTGGAAACTTGCCTCCGAGACGGAAAGCGAGGGCTGCAGACTTCTGGCCATCCGGGAGGCGGGTCAGCTTCTCGCTCGCAGTCCCCAACGGGAAAAATGGTGCGAGAATTTCTCGGAATCCGTTGAAAGGATCTGGGCAAAGTATTACTCGGGGGATAAAGAGGCCGCCTTCTCCGAGATCGAGAAGCTTGCTTCGGCGGGAGGCGGCGTGGCGGTTGAGCAAGGGTTCGCCGCGCTGGCGTTCGAAGAGAAAGAGGAAGACAGGCTGGGTCAATGGGCATCGAATGACCCCGCAAAGTCGCAGGCCAGATGGGAGAATGTTCTCGCCGCCTTCTCGCGCATGCTTGAGGCCAAGTGGCGGCCGGCTCCCGAGTTTCTGACGCGCGTCTTTGGCTATGCGCCTCCGCTCGCGCGGTGGCAGGCCTCCGAAGCCTTGGCCGACAAGGGTCACCTGCTCACCGCTTGCACGCTTGGCGAAACCGTGCCCGGCGCCCTGCAAGCTTCCCAGGCATGTTCGGCGTGGATGCAGATGGCCAGGTGGAGGATCGCCCTGTGCGACCCCGACGAGGCGATCCGCTGCCTGGATCAGGCGATAGATTCGGCGCCCTCAGCGATATCGTTCAGCGAGCCTTTGTTTTCGGCTCTGCGCGCGCGCTGGCTTCTTACTCCAGACACCCGAAGACCAGCTTTCGAGGAAGAGTTAACCGGCCGTTTGGCAGTCTCGAAGCATCGGAAGTGCCAGGTTGCAGCTCAGGCGTTGATCGCCGGCCTAAAAGGGGATGACTCCTCAGCCGCCGAGAAAATTGCGGAAGTCGTTCGCGATCTCGGCACTTCGGAAGGCGAGAGCTGGCCCGAGTTTTTCCAGCAAGGAGGAAATCAGCTCGAGGAATGGAAGCTGTACCGTCTCGCTCGGGATCTGTACCGCAACGACATCGCCAGAGATCCCGCCCTTCTCTCGATGAGGGGCGAGAATTTCCAGGACTCGACGACCAGGCTGCTGATCCTCAACCAGTTCTTTACCGCGGACTCGGCTACCATAACCTATTTTGTCCATGAATGGCTGGCTCGCGGTCCATCCGACCGGGAACTGTTGGACGCGGTGATCCGCTTCCAGAACTCCGGACGCATCGAGGCGGCAGCCGCGGTCTACCGGAAGCTTTGCGAGCGCAACCCGCGCAACGAAGGGATTTGCGCGGGAATTCTCAATCTCGCGCGGATCCGCTTGATGCGAAAGCCGGGCGCCGCCTTTATGGAGCGGCTCCTCGCTGAAGAATTCTCCGGGACGGGACGGGCGATGACACAAACGGCGGCTCTGCGGCTGGCGGGAATGTTGGATGAGGATGGTGAGTATGATCGCTCGCTAGCGCTTCTGAATCGCCTGGTGCGGGGAGTGATCCTGAACAAGGCGTTGCTATTTCAGCACATCCAGGCTTTGCGCAGAGCGGGACGTCATCGCGAGGCGCTTAGCGAGCTGGAGGGAAATCCCCTGCTGGCGTCGTTGCCGGAATTCGCCGTTCCTCTGGCGGAGCTTTACGCCGCTTGCGGTCGGGAACGGGATGCCTTTGCGCTGCTGGAACGCGAGGCCCGAGGCGGCTCGACCAGCCGACGGGCTGCGGCAATCAAACTTCGCGAACTCGCCATGGAGCTCAACGATTCATCGCGAGCGGCCGCCGCCGTGGCCCTGATCGGCTCGGTTTCCGGCCCCCCGCTGCAAGTCAAGAGTCCGGCAAACGAGGCCGATTGGAAAAGGGCTCTGGCCGACCTTGGCAATGTCGGGAAGAGCGAAGAAGAGCGATTTCGCGCCGGCCGAGGCTTTCTGGTTCTTCAAGGTGACTTGCCGGCCAGCCTCCGGGCGCAGGAACTCGAGCGGCTCGAACGAATAGCACGGCGCAATCCCTCGCTCGCCCCCGAGTTCTACCTCTTGCGCAAGGAACTGGCCGATAAATTCAATTCCACATCCGAACTGATGAAGGAGCTGTCAGCGGAATGGGACTCAGGTCGGGGCAGCTACCATGCGGGCGAGGTCGCAATCCAGATCCTGCTGGATCAGAGACGCTACGAAGAACTTAAGGGCGTGCTTGGTGAATATCTGGACGACAGGCATTTCAACGAGCAGGCGTGGAATCAGATCGGTCGGCAACTCCTGCTGGATAAGCAATACCACCTGGCGGCGCGCGTGTTTTCCGAGCTCAATGCGCGCGCTCCGGGAGACTCCTTGCGCGTGCTTTCGCTGGCCGAGGCGCTCTCGATGAGTGGAAAAGGAGAGGTCGCCGCCGCGATGGTTTCATCCGTTAAACGAGTCGCCCTCGTCGACCCGCAGCGACATAGCGATCTTGCCGAATTCTACCTGAAAACCGGCCGCGCGCCGGAAGCTAAACCGCACCTTCTCGCGGCGCCGCGGGATGCACGCTCCGGCATCGCCTGGATCAATGCCATGGAACGCTTCCTGGAACGAGGCGATTTTGTCGAAGCCCGCGAAACCATTCTTCATGCTCTGGAAACTCCGCAGGGAGTTCCTACCCGCGTGCTGGCGGACTACTATTGGCGGAGCGGTGAGGTCTTCCGCCTCGACCCGGACGTGAACGAGTTCGACTTGCCGCCACGACAGTTTCGCTCTCTTCAGATTGAGATCGCCGGAAGACTCGTGTCAGGCAACGACACGGATCGCGCATGGTCATGGATCGAACGAATTTCCTCCCTCCTTGATGAGGACCCGGGCAGGCGACTGCTGCAGAGCGTCGAAGCCACGGATTGGAATCGGGCGGAGAGACTCTGGGAAATTCCGGAGGGTTCTCTTTGGGATGCGCGTTGCGCCGCGGCCCAGTTTTTCCTGCGCCGCGCCCAGGCTACCGAACCCTCCGCGCGCGCGCTCAAAGATCTTGAGCGTGCCCATGAGCTGCATCCCGGGTCCTTCTCGGTGGCGCAAGCTTACGCCGCGAGGCTGCTGCAAGAAAACGATCCGGCCGCGGCCCGCAAAGTCTTGCGGAATGTCATCGACGCCTGGGCGGAACCCGCGGACCGTCGTGCGGCCCGCCAGATGCTGGCGTCTTTGCAGGCTTCCCCTTCCTTGCCGAAAGGCAACTAGGCATTGTAACCTGTCCCGATGCGCGCTGGTTGCTCTCTTCTTTTCTTTGTTCTGACTGGCGCCTGTTGTCTTGCTCAACTCGAGGACAAGAAACTGCTGGAGCGCGTGATGGGAAAGCCCGACATGTCGCTGATCAACCCGATGAATGACAAGAAATTTCAGGGATCGGAGTTTTCCGCCGGCAAGAAGGCGGTCGGGCCATCCAAATTTCTCTACGACCAGAAACTCTCCGCCCAGAAGTATCACAGCGTTCGCTCTTTTCTGGGAGTCAAGAATCCCTGGTTCGGGAAACTGGTCCACGACTCCCGGCAGGCGAGCCTGTGGTCGAAAAATTCGGTCGGCGCCGCGGACAGGAAAGTCTCCGTCAAGTCGGCAAAGACGCAGAAGTTCTATCAGGCAGACGAGCGTGCCGCGAGGAGGGACCAACCGGTGAAGACATCCGCCTATCTCGGACGCGGCGGCGCGCAGGGGTCGTTGGATCAGATCAGCGATAAGATCGACAAGAACATGACCATCGAGCAAGTCCGGGAGCTCTTGAATAAGAACCGCTGAGAGAGATGGGTTCCGTCGACGATCAGGTGGCCCGCCTCACGCGCGGGTGCGAGAAGGTTTTCAGCGAGGAGGAACTGCGTGCCAAGCTGAGCGAGGGAAGGCCGTTGCGGGTAAAGCTTGGGGTTGATCCAACCGCTCCGGACATTCATCTCGGGCACAGCGTCGTGCTGAGCAAGCTTAGGGATTTCCAGGATTTGGGCCATGAAGCGATTTTGATCATCGGAGATTTTACGGCGATGATCGGTGATCCCAGCGGCCGTTCAGTCACACGCCCTCAGTTGACGCACCGTCAAGTCCTCCACAACGCCACCAGCTACCAGGAGCAAGCGTTCAAGATCTTGAGCCGGGAGCGTTCGAGAGTCGTCTTTAACGGCGAGTGGTTTCAGACCATGCAATTCGAAGAGGTCATCAAACTGAATAGCCGTGTGACGCTTCAGCAGATGCTTGTCCGCGAGGATTTTCGTGATCGCCTCGATCAGGGGCATCCCATCCGGGCGCACGAAATTCAGTATCCCATCATGCAGGGATGGGACTCCGTAATGATCAAGGCCGATGTCGAGCTCGGCGGAACGGATCAGCTGTTCAACATCATGGTCGGGCGCGACTTGCAGCGCGACGAGGGGATGCCTCAGCAGGTCGCCATGGTGATGCCCATCCTCGAGGGCCTTGATGGCAGGCAGAAAATGAGCAAAAGCCTCGAAAACTACGTCGCTCTGAACGAGAGCCCCTCGGAGATGTTCGGCAAACTCATGAGCATCGGCGACGAATTGATGCCGCGCTACTTCGAGGTCCTGCTGCGCGAGGACGTTCCGGACGGAGAGCATCCCATGGATTCCAAGAAGTCTCTGGCGCGCCGTGTCACCGCGCGGTTTCACTCCGTCGAGGAAGCCGACATCGCGCTGAAGGAATTCGAGCTGCGGTTCAGCAGGAGAGATCTGGGGAACGCGAATCTCCCGCTCTTCTCGCCGGAGGGCCAGGGGTGCGATCTCGTGAACATCGTGGTAGAGGCCTACGCACGTTGCTTTGAGATCATAAAATCTCGAAGCGAAGCCCGCCGTTTGATTGAGGGAGGAAGCGTTCAGTGGGACGGGGAAAAGATTGTTGATCCCAAGGCAACCCTATCCCCTGGGTCGCGCGGCGTGCTCAAACTGGACAAGACGCGCGCGGTACGAATTCCGTAGCGACGCCGAACCGCCTAGCTCTCAGGCCTTGAGGGCACGACGATGACCGGGCATTTGGCATGCTTCAAAATGCCGGTGATCACACTCCCGCTGAAGAGGTGATAGAGCGCGCCGTGGCCGTGCGAGCCCAGGATGATGTAGCCAGCGTGGTGTTTTTCCGCCTGCTCCAGAATGTCGTCGATAGCGAGACCGATCAGCGTGACGGATTCCACATTGATCCCGGCAGCCTCCAGCGGCTCGGCCAGAGCTTTTAGGCGCGCATCTGGAGCTGAAAGGCTCTCCGCCGGCTCCAGAGGCGGGTGCGCGGCAGCAATGACATCCATCGTGGCTCCCACGGGAACATAAGTGGCGACGGGTTCGACGATATGAAGGAGGACGACTCGGGCCGATAACTGCTGCGCCAGCTCAGCGGTAGTTTCGAGCACAACCTTCGAGGCATCGCTCAGATCGACTGGAACAAGGAAAGTTTTCATGGCCTTTGGTGGTGTTATCTTTTTGATTACGCCCCAGGCGAGGCAATATTCAAATTCCTATACCAAACTCTGGAAGACGGGAGGCTTTGTCAAAGCGGGTAATCAACAACATACCTCGGCACCGCGGCTCTCCGGGAGGGACGCCGGCGCGCGGTCTGGGAACTTGCACGACGCCACGACCCGAGCCGATAGTACGGCAATGGAGGATTTGTTTCAGGTTGAGGGGGCAGTGCAGTCTTCCATTGACGCCCCTCTGGCGACGCGCATGCGTCCGCGGACCCTGGATGAATTCATCGGTCAGGGGCACATCCTCGGGCCTGGAAAGCTTTTGCGACGTGCGATCGAGGCCGATCGCGTTGCTTCGATCATCCTCTACGGCCCGCCTGGCGTCGGAAAAACGAGCCTGGCCCAAGTGATTGCCGCGACGACGCGGTCACGATTTGAACGGCTCAGCGGGGTGGAGGGAAACGTGGCGGACATCCGGCGGGTGGTCGCCCAAGCATCCAACCGGCTGCAAAACGGCGGCCCGAAGACCATTTTGTTCATCGACGAAATTCACCGATTCAACAAAGCCCAGCAAGACGTGCTGTTGCCCGATGTTGAGAGCGGTCTGCTTCGGCTGGTCGGCGCCACCACCCACAATCCGTTCTTCTACGTCAACAGCCCCCTGGTTTCGCGCTCGCAAATCTTCCAGCTTGAGCCACTCTCCATCGACGACCTTCTGGAGCTGATCGAGCGGGCGGTTGCGGACAAAGAGCGAGGTCTCGGCAATTTGCGGCTCTCTATAGACAAGGAGGCTGCGAAACATTTGGCGACCGTGAGCGACGGGGATGCCCGGAAATCTCTGAACGCGCTCGAGATCGCCACGCGCACGACACCGCCGGGTGCTGATGGTCTGATCCGCGTGACTCTTTCGGCCGCCGAAGAGAGCATTCAAAAAAAGGCGGTCGTTTATGATGCGGACGGAGACGCGCATTACGATACCATCAGCGCCTTCATAAAGAGCCTGCGCGGCTCGGACCCGGATGCGGCTCTCTACTGGCTGGCGAAGATGTTGCACGCGGGTGAGGACATCCGGTTCATCGCCCGCCGGCTCATCATCTGCGCCAGCGAGGACGTAGGCATGGCAGACTCGAACGCCCTCGTGGTGGCGACCTCAGCGCAGCAAGCCGTCGAGTTCGTCGGCTTGCCGGAGGCCCAGCTCATTCTGGCGCATGCGACGGTTTACGTCGCGACTGCTCCCAAGAGCAACCGTTGCACGGTGGCCATCGCGAAGGCAAACGCCGAGGTACGCGAGGGTCGCACTCTGGCGATTCCCAGGCATCTGCGTGACGCTCATTACAAAGGCTCAAGGAAGCTCGGGCACGGAGAGGGCTACAAATACAGCCATGACTACACCGGGAGCTATGTGCCGCAGGCTTATTTGCCGGAAGGCCGCGTCTATTATGAGCCGACCGAAAATGGCTTGGAAAAGCGCGTCAAGGAGCGGCTTGATCACTGGCGGACGCTCTTTGAGGAAGCACAAAAGAACGCCCTCGAGGAGGGCGGCAAGCACGTCCCACCCGCTGTCTAGTCGTAGCAAGCGACCTCATACCGCCAAGGTGAACTGGGTCAGTGTGCCTCCGTGCTGCGGAGTTCCGGGCGGCGGCACGGAGATAACCAACTCGAGCTCTTTCAAGTTGCCGTTTAGCCCACTCATGGCCGCTGAGCCAGAGGCAAATCGGACAGGGGGCATAGGCGTTAGTCTTCCAGAACGCCGCGCCCCAGTCTGAGCCCCAGAGGTAGAAAATAGAAGTGACTATTATCGGTCATCTATCGACCCCATTCCATGTGCGGATGAGCGGCTTTCTCCTGGCCTTTGCTCCTCCAGATCGCCAGGCGG
>DASTFP010000268.1:0-14639 GCA_035719865.1 Terrimicrobiaceae bacterium
ATTTTCCAGGGGCATTCCAGCCCTTTACTATGGCGACGAACAGGGATTTACGGGCAAGGGAGGCGATGCCGCCGCCAGAGAAGATATGTTCGGATCCAAAGTGCCCGATTTCATCGAAGAAAAGAGAATTGGCGGTGGAGACGGATCCGCGCCCGCGTTCAATGAGGACCATCCGCTCTTTCGCGCCATCCGGGAGATGACCTCGGTTCGGCAAAAGGAACCCGCCTTGCAGCGAGGAATCCAGCTCGTTCGACATTTCGATGACGCTCCGGGAATTCTTGCGATTTCCAGGATTGATCCTGATCAGCGCCATGAGGTCCTTGTCGTCTACAACAACTCCCCGGAGACGCGCCAGGCAACGATCAAGCCTCTCTCATCCGCGGAGAACTGGGAACGTCTCTTTGCCTCCTCCTCCGATGGCTTCACCTTCGTCTCCCAACCTGACAACCAACTCCAGGTTCAAGTCCCGCCTTTATCCACTCTCGTGCTGCGGAATCCCAAACCTATTGAAGCGGACGAACAAAGAGCCGCTGAGCTGAAAGTGATAGCTAGCCGCACCAGCGAGATTGATGATCGCTGGGAGATCCGGGCCGAACTTGCTCCCGAGCAAGTCGCGTCGGTCGCATTCGGCGCACGGGCGAAAGGGGAAAGCGAATACAAGTTCCTGGGCACCGCCGATTCGCTTCCCTATCGGGTTTTCCCCACGCGAGACACGATTCCAAACGCCCCCACCGTCGAATTCAAAGCGATCGCTCGAGACTTGTTTGGAAAAGAATCGACCGCCGAGGTCGAGTGGCAGCGCCGTGTCCCGAAGCGTCCTGCCAAGAACCCATGAAAATTACCTTTACGTGACGTATGATAAACATCACCGAAACTGCATTTATCGCCTATCCGGTTTCAGACATTGATCGCGCCAGAGACTTTTACGAAAGGCTTCTTGGCTTGACGCCGGGAGAGTTCGACCACGAGGTGAAAGGCATGCCCGGCAAGTACTGGATCGAGTACGAAGTCGGCAATGTCGCCTTCGCCATCTCCAATACCTGGGAACCATCCGGACAAAGTGGCCCGACGGTTGGGTTTGAGGTCGAGAACCTTGAAGAAGCCGTCTCGCATTTGAAGAAGGCTGGCGTGAACTTTGTCCTAGACAATTTCGACACACCTGTCTGCTCCTTTGCGCTGATTACGGATCCCGACGGCAACGGAATTACGATTCACAAGCGCAAAGCGCAATAGCCTGCCCCGGCTACTTGGAGGCCTCTGTCCAGCTGTTCATCGCAGGCGGCATGTGTTGAAGAGGAAAGCACGGCGGGATCAAGATTTCAGACGGACGTCGCACCAAGAAGATCTGGCTGGATGAAGTTGTCGCAAAGCAGAGTCGCGCTCGTCACGGGCGCCAGTCGCAAAGCGGGAATCGGAGCGGCGGTCGCCCGCGCGCTCGCCCGTGATGGCTCCGACGTTTTCATCACCTACTTTCGCCCGTATGATCACGAAGCGGGACTGGCCGGAAGCACGGACGAACATCTCTCGCTCCTGAGCGAACTCAAGGAAATCGGATCCCGCGCCGAAGCCCTTGAACTGGACCTTTCAGGGCCCGAAGCGCCCGGGCAGTTGTTCGACTATGTGGAAGCGACTCTCGGACCCGTTTCGATTCTTGTGAACAATGCAGTCCACTCGGCGCGCGATGGCATTGAAAACCTCGGTCCTGATCACCTCGACAAGCACTATGCTTTGAACGTTCGCGCGGTCGCCCTTTTGTGCGCGCAGTTTGCTCGCCGATACAAACGCTATTTTCCCGCTGGGCGTAGTGGTCGAATAATCAATTTGTCCTCGGGACAGGGCCTGGGTCCCATGCCTGGCGAGCTGGCGTATGCGGCAACGAAAGGAGCCATTGAGGCCTTCAGCCGAAGCTTGAGCGCTGAGGTTGGCAGGCTCGGAATAACAGTTAACTCCGTAGATCCCGGAGCCACGGATACCGGGTGGATTTCCCCGGAACTGAAGAAAAAGTGGGAGGCGGAATCTCCGATGGGCCGGATCGGAGTGCCGGAGGATGCGGCGCGGCTGATTCGGTTTCTTGCTTCGGACGAAGCCGGATGGATCACCGGCCAGGTCATTCATTCTCGCGGAGGCCTGTAGGGTCAATTTTGCCAGGAAGGCGGTAGGGCGCCAGGCGCGGCAGACAGTTCCGTCCCCTTGTCGCTTCAAAAGGTCGGCCACGCGTATACCGCACCCGGAGCGCCCCAGGCGTCGACCGCGGGGGCGAATCCCACTTGACACCTGCGATCACCCGCCTGATACACCTGAATGCTAGAATTCGCAATTCGCCATCGGCCCGTCGGCCAAAACATCGTCCGCGAATTCCTCTCATGACATATCCGGAACGTTTCTTCGTCACAGAGACATTCCCATTGTTCAGGCGCTCGGGGTCCTCCCTCAGGCCGGTTCCCGAAAGCAGGAAGAATGGACGTTGATTTGATCGAGGCCGCCCGGGCGGTGGCGGGACGATTCGGCTTATCTGAGCCACGGCTCACCGCCGGGCAAGTTGGAGCGGCGCTTCGCACGCGATCTGGGAATATCTATACCGGCATTTGCCTTGACTTGGCTTGCGGTCTGGGAACGTGCGCCGAGCACTCGGCTATCACCGAGATGCTCAAGCACAGGGAAACGGAAGTGAGATCAATTGTCGCTATATCAGACTCGCGCATCCTTCCGCCTTGCGGCCGGTGCCGCGAGCTGCTGGCGCAAATTGACGCGAAAAACAAGAGTACGGTGGTCATTCTCGCCGATGGAAAAAGCCTGACGTTGGTTGAATTGTTGCCGCACTACTGGTTCGATGCACATCGACTTCGCAGCTTCGGGCAAGTCGCCTGATCGCGAGCATTCCGCGCGCCGGACTGCACGTCGTGGCTGTGCGTCGTCTGGGTGGTTTTCTGCTCGCGGTTGCGACGGGCTCCCATGAGCAGCGTCAGGCTCCCGATCGATCAGCTGCCCGAGCTTTGGCCTTCCAGGCTGCGTGGCGCCAGAATTGGAGCCGTTCTGCATCCGGCGTCAGTTTCCGCGGCCCTCGTCCATTCGTCGCGCATCCTTGAGCGCTTTAGCGGTAATCTTTTTCACCTCGAAGCGCTCTTTGGCCCACAACACGGCTACCTTGGGCAGACGCAGGACAACATGGTTGAGTGGGAGGGTTTCACGCACCCGCGTTTGGGCATCCCGATTCATAGCCTTTACGGGGCGAACCGGGAGCCGACACCCGAAATGCTGCGCGAACTTGATGCCCTCGTCGTCGATTTGCAAGACGTCGGCACCCGTTACTACACGTTCATTTGGACGCTTTACCTTTGCCTGAAGGCCTGCGCGCGCAAGCCTATTCCGGTTGTGGTGCTCGATCGCCCCAACCCAATCAACGGCGTAACTGTTGAAGGTCCCCTGCCCGACCCGTCCTACAGTTCCTTTGTGGGGTTGCATCCGCTGCGGATCCGTCACGGGCGCACGATCGGCGAGCTGGCGCTGCAATTCCGTGACGAAGCCTTCCCGGATTGCGAACTGATTGTGCTGCCTATGGAGGGCTGGGAGCGCAACATGTGGTTCGACGAGACCGGGCTCACGTGGGTGCCGCCATCGCCGAACATGCCGACACTGGATACGGCGACTGTCTATGCGGGAATGTGCCTTCTCGAGGCGACCAATATGTCCGAGGGCCGCGGCACAACGCGTCCCTTCGAATGCTTCGGCGCGCCGTGGATCAGAGGGGAAGACTACGCTGCGGACCTGAACGCGCTCGGACTTCCCGGAGCCTACTTTCGCGAATCGTATTTCCAGCCGACGTTCCATAAGTATGCAGGCGAAATATGCGCCGGCGCTCAGCTCCATGTGGTCGATCGCGACCGCTTCTTGCCCTATCGAACGGGCGTCGAAATAATAAGGCACACGCGCACGCGTTACAGCGCGAATTTCCAGTGGAAACCACCGCCATACGAATACGAGTATGATCGCATGCCGATCGAAGTCCTCATTGGCGGTCCAGTGAACACATTATTTCCTTGATGAGAAGGGTAGCCCAATTCCCGGCAGCCTCTGAACGCCGCTTCGGTTCGGGGACCGGTCATCCCACGGCCACGAGATGGATTTCAGCGGTTTCCATTTTCGCTCTGAGTGTCGGCCTCGGCCTGGCGGAGCCGGAGTTTGCAACCGATAAAATGAGCGACACCGAGCTGCGCGAATTTCGCAACCGCATGCGCGCCGAACTCCAGCGATTGTTGGGAACGGCGCCGCGCGAAGATACCCCTGAAGGCACAGTCTATCGTGTCTTTTACTGCACCATCTACTACACGCCGCGCGAATCCGGATTCACCGCCGAGCGCGGATTCGATGAAACGAGGGTTTCGGCTCCCGGGCTGAAAGGCCGGAAGTATCCCCTCGCTTTCCTGGAGGCGGTAAAAAGGGAAGGTTTCGGCCGCTTGTCCGAACCGGTAGACGGCCTCGCCTACATGCGGTATGCGGGCGGCGGCCGTTACCGTTTTGCCAAGGCACCGCTGGGCAACCACGGCAACGTTCTCGTTCCGCGAAACTCCTGCGCCATCTCAAGGAAGAATCCTTTTCTTCGTCGTGGTCAGATTCTGCACATTGATTCGCCAATCGTTCAAGAAGTCACGGGAAGCAACGATTGGCTCGTCGGCGATACGGGCGGGGGCCTGCACCCTCTCCAGATTGACCTCTACTGGGGCGAGGACGATCCACTCGGTGCCGTCGGGCGCATGCGAGCCCGCCCCGCGGGCACGCGCATGGAATACGCCTTCGACATCAAAGTGCTCGTAAAGCGTTAAGGTATGCCGGATCTCCTCGTACAGCTCTGCGAATTACCAGCCTGCGGACCCGCTCTCGAGCGCCTTCGCAAGAGCGGCATTGAGATTCGCCGCGCCATCGCTGCGGAAAAATCAACCGTTGCCAGATGGGTCGGCGAGCAGTTTTCGCGGGGCTGGTCCAACGAGTGCGAGATCGCTTTCAGCCGTCAACCGGTCGCCTGCATCATCGCGGTGCACGGCGAGACGCTCTGCGGCTTCTCGTGCTACGGCATCGTTTGCCCCGACTTCTTCGGGCCGCTCGGAGTTGCCGCCGAATGGAGGAAACACGACATTGGTACAGCCTTGCTCCTGGCGGGGCTCGAAGCGCTGCGCGCGCAAGGGTATGCCTATGCCATCATCGGTTGGGCAGGGCCAGTGGCGTTTTTCGAAAGGACTGTCGGCGCGAAGATCATCGAGAATTCCGAGCCGGGAATCTACCGTGGCATCTTGCAAGACAGGAGTTCAGATTGAACATCACACTCGCTCCGGCCGCTTTTTCGTTTCGGCGCCTGGCACCCGATAGTTAAATTGAGGGTCGCCTACACCTTTATTAGTATGCCGGTGGGAGGTGCAGAGGATTTCGCCGCTACGGTATCCCGTTATCTCCCCCCGCCATTTGATCCTGTATTCGTCTGCCTGCGGGAGTTGGGTGTGATGGGCGAGGAGTTGCAAAGAGCCGGACGCGAGGTTCATCTGCTACGCGTGGCTCCGGGCAAACGGTGGAACATTGCGGGGATCGTGCGACTGGCACGTTGGTTTTGCGCGGAGAGGATTGCCTTGGTGCATTCGCAGACCTACAACAGTCACACCTATGCGATTCCGGCGGCGCGGCTTGCCGGCGTCGGGTGTCTGCTTCACCAACAGAAAACATTTGAAGCGCTGCGCCCACATCGCATGCTGATGATGCGCTGGCTAACTCGATTCTCTGATCGCGTCGTCACTCTCTCAGAACGGACACGTCGCGATATGATCCGGGCGTTCGACCTTCCCGAGAAAAAGACTCGAGTAATTCCCAACGTGGTCGATCCCGCTGAGTTCTTTCTGGTCAAGGATCGTACCGCCCTGCGGCGTGAGCTCAAAGTGGATCCGGACACGTTCCTGATTGGTTCGGTGGCGTCGCTGAGTTCTGTCAAAAACCACCCGGCAACACTGCGGGTTCTCAGAAGGCTCAAGGATGAGCAACTTCGTTTTTTGGCTCTCCTGCTGGGCGAAGGCAAAGACAGGAGCCTTTTGGAATCGATGCGGAAAGATCTGGAACTGGACCGTTGCGTTCTGATGCCAGGCAACAAGCGCCCTCTGGCTCCCTGGCTTCAGGCTCTAGACCTCGTCGTCAATGCATCGCGCTCGGAGGGTCAATCCCTGGCGCTGCTCCAGGGTATCGCTTGTCAGATCCCCGTGGTGGCAAGCCGCATCGAAGGAAATATCGCGATCCTCGGTCATGAGCATCCAGGCCTCTTTGGACCGGATTCCTTGGAGGAATACTACCTTCTCTTGGCACGTTGCATTCGTGAGGACACGTTCCGAAAAGAGTTGCTCGCTTCTCAGGATCGCCTGTCGCACGAATGGCCGCTGGCTCCGCGAGTGGCGAAAGAATTAGGCGAACTTTATGCCGAGATTGGCTCTTGATGGCTGAGAACCTCCGAATTGCATTCTTTACTCCCTCCTTTCTTCCAAAATGCTCGGGAGCAGAGATCTTTCACCACAACCTCGCGATACGCCTGGTGCAAAGAGGGCACCATGTTTTCATTGTCTTGCCGAGGAATTACCTGCGTGAACTTGCCCCCGCGGCAGGCACTCTTCCCTATGTTCTGGTCCCATACCCTGCGAACACGTGGAGCTACTTCAAGCGGTCTCGGCGCTTCGCCCTACTGATGAATCGACTGGCGCTGGGAAATCTCCAGCGTCGCTACCGATTTGACATCTGGCACGGGATCGTCACCTATCCGACGGGAATCTGTCTCGTAGATTGGCAAAGTCGCGCGTCAAAGAGCAATCGGCCGACCCCGTATCTCGTCCGGAGTGTGGGCGACGATATTCTCTGCTCATCCGATAAGAGAGTCGGTTTGCGCCAAGATCTCAAGATCGGCAGCTTGATAAACGACATCATGCCGGGTGTTCGGATGATGATTGCTCTTTCGGAACCGATGCGCCGAGAGTACATAAATATCGGGGTTCCTCAGGAGAGACTAGCGGTCGTTCCAAACGCAGTTGATCTGGCGCGCTTCCGGACAACCACAGATCGGCTGAAAACGCGCCGCGAGCACGGCCTTGCTCCCGATCGATTCCTCTTTCTTGCAGTCGGCCGAAATCACCCGCAGAAAGACTACACGACTATGCTTGACGCGGCTCTTGAATTGCGTCGCGCTTCGCGTGTGCCTTTCCAACTAGCAATCGCCGGTCGGGATGCCGACGGCTTGCGGCCAGAGCTAAAACAGAGAGGGTTGGACGACACCGTTCGCCTTCTAGAAATTGGAATTCCGAAATACTCATCGCCCGGAAATGCCGCCTTTGAGGTGCCCTCGGCTTCAATGGCAAACCTCTATGGTGCCGCCGACGCTTTCGTCATGACCTCTTTGCTCGAGGGTTTTAGCTCCGCTCTGTTGGAAGCAATGGCAGCCGGCCTTCCCGTAATCGTGGCCGACTCCCCTGGATGCGGGGATTTCGTGCGCGAAAAGGACTCGGGATGGATCGTGCCGCCCGGTAACCCGAGCGCTCTGGCAGATAGAATGCGCGAGCTCTTGCAGAGTGTTGAGGCACGTAACGAACTTGCGGCCCGCTCGCTTCAGCGGGCTTCTCAGTTTGATTGGCAGGTAGTGGTGGACAGGTACCTTGAAATTTATCAGGAGCTCATCAAGCCACAGAAAAAGGGTTGATCAGAGCTCGGAAGATCGTGAAGCCAGAAATACTGACTGAAAAAGTTAAGAACCAGCTTCATTGGGTTCGAGTTGCTGGAGCCGGCACCAGCCTTCGCTGTTTTCCGGATTTTTTGATTGTGGGGCCACAGCGCACCGGGACGACATGGCTATTTCACAATCTAAAGGCGCACCCGGAAATTTTTTTGCCTCAGGGAAAGGAACTCTACTACTTTAGCTCACTTCGCACGCCCGATCACCGGCGGGCTCGATTCGACTACCTTGAGGATTACCTTCGAGCAATGGCGGACACGCCGAAAGGCAAACTTAAGAAAACCTACGACTGCCTGCGCAAGTATGGGCGCCTGTATCGTCCGAGTGTTCGCGGCGAAGCCACGGCCTCTTACGCAACTCTTCGAAGTGATGTGATCCGAGAAATCACTCTGCTGAATCCTGAAGTGAGGGCGATCTTAATGGTGCGAGATCCCATCGAGCGCGCCTGGTCACACGCCCGAAAGGATCTGACGGCAGATGGGCGCGCACCGAACGAGATCGATCCCGGCGCGCTGGCACGATTGCTGGCAGAAAACAGGCGACTCGGGATCGCTCTCTACCGAACCTTGGTGGAGACTTGGAGGGAACACCTGCGCCCGGGACACCTTCTCGTGGGAGCATTCGACTTCATTGCCTCCGAACCTCAACGCCTCCTCTCTGCCATCCATTGCTTTCTCGGCGTCTCCACAGGAGCGCGCTACTTCGGGCACCATCTTCGCGATCGCATCAACGCAGCGCCTTCTGGCGAGTTTCCTCCATCCGCGCTGGGACTCTTTCGCAACCTGTTTGAACAGGAGAGCCTCGAATATCGCGAATTGTTGAATGAGATTCGGGCCTCCGGCGAAGTGAGCCTGCGATATTGAAGAGACGGGGCACAACAAAGGGTTAGTCACCTTCGCATGACAATTCGGTAGGCCTCAGCGAGGCGTTTACGGTAGTGCTCCCAAGTAAAATTTTCCGCGACGCGCTTGCGCCCGTTCTCGCCCATTATCCTGAGCTGCCCGGGGTTGTTATAAAAATCGAGGATCGCCTCCGCGAGTGCAGCGGGATCGTTGGGCGGAATGATCCGGCCGTTCAAGCCATCGATAACCACGTCGCCCGATTCCCGCGTAGTGATCTGTGCAAGACCACACGCGGCGGCCTCGTAGTTCACTTTGGCGCTGCCTTCGGACTCTGACGGGAAAACGAAGGCGGTTGATCGGCCAAGTTCGGCCGCAACATTTGCAGCGAAGCCGGTAAAGGTAATTGTCGGGCCGTTGAATTCCTTCACGTAGGGCTCCAATTCAGAGGTGAGCCCACCGACGATCACGAGTTCGGCATCCTTTAGCGCGAGTTGTTTCCAGACCTTAAGGAGATGATGGACTCCCTTCCGCTTGATAAGTGATCCGACAAAGATCAGGCGAAAATGATCTGGCGGTGATCCGACCGGGTATTCTTCCAAATTTACCCCCTGCGCGACGTAAAAGAGGCGGCGTGCATCGAATCCGACGTCTAGGAAAGTCTGTCTTGTCGCCTCGGAGAAAACCAGGATGAGGTCCGCGAGGTCATATTCTTCCAGGACTTCGCTTCGCATGATGAGCATGCGATTCAGCCAACGCTGAGGAACCGGAGCGTTCCTTAGGTCGCGTTCCTTCTTCGTTACGCGCGGCTTCCTTTTGCCCTTATCGCGGTGACAGGTAGGAATATCGAGCAGGGTGGGAATATTCCGTTTCCTCGCTTGGCGAAGCGCTGCAAGACATTCGCCCGACCATCCGTGAAAACAGTCGTAGCGACCCGTGGCGATCTCTCGCGCCGCTGCATGGGCGAGCGCGCGGCGCTTAAGGGGCGTGTAGTACTTTCTCTCCATCCAGGAGAGCAGTCGCGCGGGGTGGGCGTGCAAAGAACGTACCAACTCGTTCGGGATGGCATCGCTGAGGTTTCCCCAGCAGATCGCCTTTCCGAGGAATCCCTCAGAATACGAAAGTTTCAGGGTTTCGAGCGCGGGAATCCCTAGCCCGTATGCTCCAATCTTGGCATTAATGGCATAGAGCAACTGAGCGGGGAATGGCTCTTCCTTCCCAGCTGTGGCGGGCTGCCTATTCCTGGTTGTCGTTTCTCCGGCCACTTCGAAATTGAGGTAAGGCTCATCACCTTCGTGTTCCTATCATTGACCTCGAAGTGTGGCGGGCGCCATGTGTTTCTTTGACCGTCTTTTTGAGGCGGTGCTCAAAGGCCCTTGTCCATTTTCCGCATGTGGTGTGTATTCCTATGGGGGAATTTCGTAAAAAACCGCACATGCCAACTACCCTTAATACCTCCCTTATCGAGGTTCGCCGGGTAAACGGCGCCGGCACGGTTTGCACCCGCGACAGCGTGGCTGTCGAAGATCCATTGGAAATTCAGGTCGGGCAGGAACGCAAGGGGCTTCGAACAATTCGCCCGGTGTCGGTGACAATGCGCACGCCAGGTCATGATGATGAGCTCGCCATAGGGTTTCTCTTCGGTGAAGGGCTGCTCAATCAACGTTCCGACGTCGCAGACATCGAATCTCCGGAGGGTGAGACGAGTTGTGTGCGAATCCGGCTCCGCGCAGGGGTGACGGTGGACTTGAAACACCTGGATCGGAACTTTTACACCGCGTCGAGTTGCGGAGTTTGTGGAAAGGCTTCAATTGCCGCGGTCCGGGCCATGGCTTGCGGACCCCCGCTCAACAGGCTAGAAGAATTTCGCGTTTCGGCTGCCGCAGTTCATCAAATGTCCGGTCGGCTTCGTGGGTCACAAGAAATCTTCGAGTGGACGGGAGGACTTCATGCTGCGGCTCTATTTGACGGCGCGGGCGAGCTTTGCCTGGTGCGTGAAGATGTTGGCAGGCACAACGCTGTCGACAAGGTTGTGGGCGCCGAGTGGCTCGAAGGCCACATCCCGATAGCCGACCGCATTCTTTTCGTGAGCGGGCGGGCGAGCTTCGAGTTGGTTCAGAAGGCTGTTCGAGCTGGCATTCCTATGCTTGCGGCGGTCGGGGCCCCCTCAAGCCTTGCCGTTGAGCTGGCAGAGGCATTCAACCTGACCCTGCTCGGTTTCGTAAGAGACGGCCGCTTCAATATTTACTCGGCCCATTTCCGGATCCTCGATGCGCAGGGAGTCGATATCGCCGTGCGATGATCTGATGAGCACGGAAATCCTCCAGGCAGCCCACCGCGGTGCCCAACCGCCCATCGAGCTCGATCCCGCGACGGTTGGGCATGCCAGCACCACTGCCGCCGGAATTATGGGCGTCCTCAAGTCCATCCAGCACACCTTCGGCAAGATGGGTCCGTGGGACGCGACGCGGGCGCTTCTGAAGCTCAACCAGAAGGACGGTTTCGACTGCCAGAGCTGCGCGTGGCCGAGTCCCGACGACCATCGCAGCTTCGCGGAGTTCTGTGAAAATGGCGCCAAGGCCCTCGCGGATGAAGGAACGAAGAAACGGATTACCCAGGAGTTTTTTGAGAAGTATTCTGTCGCGGAACTGCGAGAGAAATCCGACTACTGGCTTGGCCACCAGGGTCGTTTGACGTCTCCGATGGTTCTTCGCCCGGGGTCGACTCATTACCAGCCTATTGGTTGGGAGGACGGCTTCAAGCTCATCGGAAGGACTTTGAACGGTTTGGAGTCTTCGAACCACGCCGCGTTTTATACGTCTGGCAAGACCAGCAATGAAGCGGCGTTTCTTTATCAGCTTTTCGTCCGGCAATTTGGAACCAACAATTTGCCTGACTGTTCAAACATGTGCCACGAGGCGAGCGGATGGGCTCTTCGCAACGTGATTGGAGTCGGCAAGGGCACGGTTACCCTGGAGGACTTCGAGAAGGCCGATGCCATCTTTGTCATCGGCCAGAATCCGGGGACAAACCATCCTCGAATGCTCACCAGCCTTCAGAAGGCCAAACAAAGAGGCTGCCGGATCGTCAGCATTAACGTCTTGCCGGAAGTCGGATTGATGCGTTTTACCAATCCGCAGGATTTCGCGGACCCGCTCAAAGCCCTTCCCGCCTTGCTGGGAAAATCCACCGCAATAGCCGATCTTTGGCTGCCGGTGCGCGTGAACGGAGACGTCGCCGTGATGAAAGGCATTATGCTCGAAATGCTTGCCGCGGAAGAGCGAAATCCGGGAGGCGTCTTTGATCGCGCATTCATCGAGACGTGCTCCGCCGGCTACGAGACATTTGTCGAGGATCTGCGCCAGAGTGACTGGCGCCGGATTGAGGAGTCCAGCGGACTGACCCGGGAGCAGATCCGAAAAGCGGCGGATATCGCGGTGCAATGTGATCGAATTATTTGCTGCTGGGCTATGGGCCTCACGCAGCATCGTAATTCCGTCGATACAATCGAGGAGGTTATGAACTTTCTTTTCCTCAAGGGAAATATCGGTCGCCCCGGCAGCGGGGCTTGTCCGGTACGAGGGCACAGCAACGTGCAAGGCGATCGGACCATGGGAATCGGGCATCGCATGGGGAAAGGGTTTCTGGATGATCTCGGTCGCGAGTTCGGCTTTGAGCCTCCGCGCGAAGGCGGCCTCGATACGGTCGAAACGATCAGGGCAATGCGCGCTGGAAAAGTTCGGTTCTTCCTGGCACTCGGGGGAAATTTCCTCTCCGCGTCTCCGGACACCGAGTTCACCGCTGGGGCTTTGGAGTCCTGTGAGCTGACCGCTCACGTCTCCACCAAGCTCAACCGCTCGCATTTGGTCAACGGCCACACGGCGCTCATCCTTCCCTGCCTGGGCCGCTCGGAAATCGATAAGCAAGCTGAAGGACCCCAATTTGTGACGGTCGAAGACAGCATGAGCATAATAAATCGCTCTGAAGGCGCCGCGAACCCGGCATCCGGCGATTTGCGCAGCGAACTCGCCATCGTCGCCGGAATAGCGAAGGCCACCCTTGGAGATCGGACAACCGTGAATTGGGACTATTTGGTTGGGAACTACGACCGCATCCGCGACGCCATCTCACGCGTAATCCCCGGCTTCGAGAATTTTAACGAACGAATTCGTGAAGGCTATTTTCACCTGCCAAATCCCCCGCGCGACCGGCGCGAATTCCCGAACGCCGCAGGTAAAGCGAAATTCACGGTCCACCGGATTCCGGACCAGCCCTTGGAGCCCGGGCAATACTGGATGATGACGATCCGCAGTCACGACCAGTTCAACACAACCATCTACGGCCTCGACGATCGCTACCGCGGAATCTACAACGGTCGGCGAGTGATCTTCATGAACCCGAACGACATACGCGAGGTACGACTTCAGCCGGGCCAGTTCGTCGACCTCACCAGCCATTTCCAAGGCGAGAGGCGCACTGCGGCCCATTTCCAAATCGCTCCCTACGAGATCCCCCGGCGCTGCACTGCGACTTACTACCCTGAGGCCAATCCGCTGGTTCATATCGGAAGTGTCAGTGAATTCAGCAACACGCCAGCTTCTAAATCGGTAGTCATCACCATCGAACCCACTCGGGACACCGCTGAAGCCCTCCGCCAACTAAATCGGGAGGTCGTCGCAGCCGGGCATCGTTCTCGAATCCCTTCCACGGGATAGACCCGCGCCAAAGGAATGAAGGTTAGTTTTTTGCAAGTACCGCAAGACAGAGCGTATATCGTTTCATTTGAGAGCAAGCATGAAGACCAGTCAGTTGAAAAGGGAGAACGTGGATAAAGTCCGAGAATATTACGACCGTCTCGAGGCGTTGGTTAGGGACTGCCTGGAAAACGATGAGTTCCGCCTCGCCTGGGGCATAATCAGGGCCGAGACGCGCATTACCCACTCAAGCCGCAAATACGCGGAGCAAGCCGGTTTGGCCTGCATTCGCGGCCTCGGAGTCGCTTTCGACAGAGTCGGCTTCGCCGCACGCCAAAATAGAAACAAGCGCGGATGGCGCATCCGCTTCTTCATTGCGCCTCTGCCGATCTGACGAGAACCCCGGGAAGCCCGGATCGGTTCCGGTAGCCTACCGCTCTAACGGACGCGCAGCATAAAGCTGCCTTTCTCTCTCATGGGCGGTCACCTGCTAGTGCTGGGTAGCGCAAGAATCATACACTCTTAATATTCTTATTAAGAGGTTGTTGTGATTGTTTTTATAGATTGATAAAATTTATCGAATTAATACCTGCGGCCAGCTGCTCTCGAGAGTTTTTCAGGGGACCTAGCTCTCCCTTCATCACCCGAACGCCACAATTCCCTCCTGGGGCTTGTGCTCGCA
This sequence comes from Terrimicrobiaceae bacterium, assembly GCA_035719865.1. Taxonomy (GTDB): domain Bacteria; phylum Verrucomicrobiota; class Verrucomicrobiia; order Chthoniobacterales; family Terrimicrobiaceae; genus DASTFP01. Next base: position 13,960 of record DASTFP010000268.1, read on the forward strand.
ATCCGTCAGGCCCCACTTGTCGCAAATCCGCCAAACCACTTATTAGGCTCGGTCAGAGCGAAAAATGACGCGTTGATCACAGTAGGCTTTCATTACGTCGATCTTCTCCTTAAGGGTTCAGCCCTCAACATTAGGGTCCGCGAATCTGAACGGAACCGAATACGAAACGACGACGGGTGGACGCTCGAATGAATTCTGACCAAGCCGCTCCGGCGGCGACTTTCGCGAGTGAATCGAGCGGATCCGAATGAAAAAGTGCTTTGCCATAATTCGCACGTATTGCCCCCAGGGCCAAGGGCTCAAGGTTTCGCTTGTTATGGATGATGATACCGGCTTGCAATACCTCAGCTTCGCAAGCCGCGAAGAGGCAAGAGCGTGGGCTCGACGTCTCGAGAGCCGAACGAGCCATTCCGAGCCAAAGAACAGTGGTCCAGCCAGTTATACCCTCACGGAAGTAGGAAGTGAGACCTTCCTCGATGTGCTCAAGCACTCTCAGGGAAGTTCCGTTTAGCCGACGTCCTCGTCAGAGGATTTTCCTCCGAAGAGGGCCTTAAGTGCTTCTGTCCGATCTGCCATTGCCACTTGAAACGCCCTTCCGTTGGTAGCAACCCTTCGTGCTTCCAGCGGATTTCGCTCCATCCTTTCAAACCGGTGCAATGATTCGATTCACAGCGATAGCG
>DASTFP010000269.1:0-16562 GCA_035719865.1 Terrimicrobiaceae bacterium
ACAGCCGTAAAGAGAAGCGACGCAGCAACTACCATTGCTCCTGCTGCCGAGCAATTGAGCCAGACTGAAAGGTGCAAACCAATCACGGCACTCAACGCCGCATGAAGGACGGTCAATCCCAACCGCGATGGCAAATGCTCCGACAACTGGGCGGCGAACATGGGCGGCACGATCAACATGGCCACGGCGAGAATCGCGCCGACCGATTCAAAGGCGGAAACAATTACCAGAGCCAGAGCGCCCATCAATCCGTAATGCCAGATTCCGGTGCGCATGCCGAGGGACTTGGCAAGTCCGGGGTCGAAGGACGTGACCAGCAGTTCCTTATAGAAGAGCGCTATGGCCAAAGCGACGGAGAGGAGAACCAGCGCCATGCGCAGCACGGAGGGCGGACCAAGTTCGCGACCGTTCCAAATCACAGGGGGTTCAAGCGGCACAAAGGCGATCTCTCCGTAGAGCACGCACTCGGCGTCGATATGAAAACTTCCCGTGCTTTCGAGCATACTCATGAGAACGACTCCAAGGGCGAAGAGAGTCGTAAACGCAATGCATATCGCCGCATCGGGTTTAACGCGGGATTGCCGGTGAACAAACTCGATAATCAAGACCGTCAGGATTCCCGCCGCCAGAGCTCCGGAGAAAGCCACCCACGTCGTTGCCGTCCTGAAAACCATAAAGGAGACAACGAGTCCCGGAAGAATGCTGTGGCTTATGGCATCGCCCACCAGGGCCATGCGCCGCAGCAGGAGAAAGTTGCCCACCAGCCCGCACGCCGCAGTCACAAGGAAACCCATTAGGACAATCCAAAACGTGATCGGAAAATCTTCCAGCCACGGCTGCACGATAACCCGCTGCCAATCGAAGGTCGGAAAAAGACCGCTCATGAGATTAGTTACCACCCGGACTTCCGAACCCCGTCGCGCGAGGGTGGCGCATCGCTTCGAAACGCATGTCTTCCAATCCGGGAATCAGTCTGCCGTGGGGATCGCGGTTGGCATAATTTAGCCGCTTTTCGAGCATGCGGACGGTTTCCTCGCCAAGAACGTGCTCGATCTTCTCCGCATCTTCATGGACGTGATCAGCGGGAATGTGCGCCGCATTGGTGAGATAAAGCTCCCAGAGCCGGTGATTTCGAACGATCTCGCAGGCGCGATGCCATCCCTCAGGCGTGAGCGAAGCGGAACCGCCGTCGCTCGACATCGTGACATATTGGTGGCGGCGAAGCGCGCCAAGCTGATTTTGGGCTTCCTCGAGAGTCTCGCGCCGGCGTTCGGCCAATTCGCGCGTGCTGACCTGTTCGGTCTCAAATCCCTCGTCCTCCAGCACATGATAAATCGCCTTAAGCGCGTTCTCCCGGGCAATGCGAGCGGATCGGGTGCTCTGCCGCCACCAGCGAGACAAAATACCGTGCCGCGGGCCGAAAAACAGCGCCAAAGCAAAGACGGCCGCAGCAGCCAGCACCATGAAAGGACCGGTGGGCAGATTGCGGCCGACAAAGGAAAAAAATGCGCCGGCGCCCCCTGAAATCATTCCAAAAACCGCCGAGAAGGCCAGCATTGTCCCCAATCGGTCAGTCAAGAGGAATGCGGCAGCCGCCGGCACGACGAGCATCGCCGAGACCAGGACGACACCGACGGCTTGAAGCGACGACACGATCGCAAAGGCCAGGAGGAGCATCAAACTATAGTGAAAGGCCTGCACCGGCATGCCGAGCGAGCGAGCGAATCCCCCATCGAAACTCGTTATCGCGAACTCCTTGTAGAAGATAACGATTGCGCTGAGCGCCAAAACCGTCACCACGCCCAGCAGGATTACATCGCCTCTCCCGAGTGCCGCTGCCTGCCCGAACATGAACTTGTCCAGCCCGCTTTTGTTCCCGCCAGGCACATTCTGGATCATTGTAAAAAGGCAGATTCCCACTCCAAAAAATGAGGCGAGCACAAAGCCCAAGGCGGCATCTTCCTTGTGCTTTGTGGTCGCGCGAAGAAGCTGCACCACACCGGCTCCGAGCAAACCGGCAATCGTCGCGCCCACGAAAATGGCAATCGGGTCTTTGGACATGTTCCAGAGAAACCCGAGCGCTACTCCAGGCAGCACGGCGTGCGAGAGAGCGTCGCCCAGCAGGGAGAGTTTGCGGACAACGAGGAAGGTGCCCATCAAACCGCAGCAGACTCCGAGCAGCATCGAGCCTGCCAGCGCGTTCCGCAGCGAAGGGTCCCTGAAACTGAAGAAACGGACGGCGCGGTCCAAAACCGTCGAATCGGACACCTCATTAATCCGCGCGGCCTCCACGATGTCGGGAACGAGCACGGCCAAACCAACAAAGAGCACCAAGCCGGAAACCCTCTTCATTCTGATCCAAGAGTTTGGGCGACGTCTGTGAGTATGGTAAGGCGCCCGCCGTACGTGGTTTGGAGCACTTCCGGAGTGAAAACCTCATTGGTCGGTCCGAAGGCCACCAGGCGCATGTTCAGCAGAACTAGCATGTCGAAGTAGTCCCGAGCGCTCGCCAGGTCATGATGGACAACAAGCAGCGTCTTGCCCCGCAATTTGAGCTCGCGGAGCAACGCGATTATCGCCGTCTCCGTAGCTGCATCCACCCCAGCAAACGGCTCGTCCATCAAATACAAGTCGCTTTCCTGCGCCAGTGCCCTCGCGAGAAATACCCGTTGCTGCTGACCGCCGGAAAGATTTCCGATCTGCCGGTTGGCGAAAGGCAGCATCTTTACCTTTTCAAGGCATTCGCGCGCGATCTCCCGGTCTTGCCTGGTCGGGCGCTGCGCCAGCCGAAGCCGGCCATAGCGCCCCATGAGCACCACATCCATCACGTTGACGGGAAAATCCCAGTCCACAGATTCGCGCTGAGGAACATACCCTACGCGGTGACAGCTCTCCCGAAAGGACCTGCCGAAAATCTTCACCCAGCCGCAGGAAAGCGGAAGCAGTCCCATGACGGCCTTAATAAAGGTGGACTTGCCCGCCCCATTCGGACCGATGATGCCCACCAGGCTTCCCGCCGGCACCGTGAGATCGAGGCCGTAGAGCACGGGCCTCTTATGATAGGCTACCGTTAGGTCATGAACCTCCAGCGGAGGCGGAGACGCCTGAGTTCCATCATTCATTAGGATACCTTCTGAGGCGGGCCGAATCGCTCCAGCTTCTGTTCGCGATTCCGTGATGCTTCGATTCATTTGAGCGCGCCGACAATCGTTTTGAGGTTGTAACGAACCATTCCGTCGTAGGTGCCCGTGTCAAACCCGCCGCGCATTTCGCCCGGGTTCCCCATCGCGTCGGAATAGAGTTCGCCGCCGACCTTCGCGCCGGCATCCTCGGCCACGCGCCTGATCGCTGCGGGATTCACGCTGGTCTCCACGAAGATCGCCTTCACTTTCTGCTTCTTTATGAAGTCGACCAGACTTGCCATGTCGGCCAGCGCGGCCTCCGATACCGTCGAGACACCTTGCAGCCCGATGACTTTGAAACCGTAGGCCCGCCCAAAGTAGTTATAGGCGTCGTGACTGGTCACCAGGATGCGCTGGTTCTCGGGCAGCTCTGCGGCGGTGTCCTTGCACCATTGGTGAAGCTCGCCCAGGCGCGCGACAAGCGCGTTTCCGTTCTTCTCGTAAAGCTCCGCGCTTCCGGGGTCCACCTCGCTGAGCCCTCGGACGATGGTGGGAACGGTCTGCGCCCACATGCTCACGTCGAACCAGATGTGCGGATCGTAGTGGCCCTGGAACTCCTTCGGCTCGGTCAGCAATTCCTCCGGCACACTTTCCGTGATCGGATAGACTTTCTTTCCGGCGCGCGCCAGCTTGGCAAACAAGTCGCCCATGCGCCCTTCGAGCATGAGCCCGCTATAGAAAATTACATCCGCCTTGCTGAGGCGGCCGGCATCCGTCGCCGTGGGCTTGTAAAGATGAGGGTCCACTCCTGGTCCCATCAGCTGGTCCACCTGAACGCGATCGCCGCCGACCTGCCTCACCAGATCGGCCGCCATTCCGATCGTGACCGCGGCTTTGACCTTTTCCTGCGCCACGGCGCCTCCCGGGGCAAAGAAAATCGCGAGGGCGGCGAGCGCCGGAGCGATGAGCCTCGCTCGCCCTGTCATTCCACCTGCGTTGCGAATATGTAGCATACAATACAATTTGCTGTAATTGCTACGCCATGAATCGGGAGTTTGTCAACGTCCCTTTTTTCTGCCAGATATGGGCATGGTCGCAAAGCACAGAAAACCGCGCCGGCTCGAAGGACCATCCGTCACGCTACCGGGCAGCGAGAAGGAAACGGCGGCCTATCAACGTCGCACCCGCAAGCAACACGCCCAGGAGAGAGCGCAGGACTACGTGGAGGCCATCGCAGACCTGATCTCCGCGAACGGAGAGGCTCGGGCAACCGATCTTGCGAGATCGCTCGGGGTCACGCACGTGACCGTCATTCGCACCGTCCAGCGCCTGCAGCGAAACGGGCTGGTGACTTCGCTGCCCTATCGGTCGATCTTTCTCACTGAAACCGGGCGCAAGCTCGCCTCCAAGGCGAGGAACAGGCACCGAACGGTCGTCGCTTTCCTCGAGGCGCTGGGCATCTCGTCGTCGGTTGCTCGCGCGGACGCCGAAGGCATCGAGCATCATGTGAGTCCGGAGACTCTCGCCGCCTTCGAACGGTTTCTTGCCGGAAAGGAGAAGCCGCAAGCTCCGAAGGAGTGAACTTTTTGCCTCCTTTTTCGGACCCGGAATCCGGGCGACAGATTTCCGGAAGAGATCGTCGACTGCCGGAATGTCGCTGCGCCGGCTTCGCCTATCCGGAACGGAGCCAGGGAGCGAGCTTTCCGCGCAGGATTCCGCGCGCCCTGTAGAGTCGCGTTTCGACCGCTTTCAGCGAGCACCGCTGGATCTTGGCGATCTGCTCGTATGACATGTCCTCGTATTCGAACAGGATGAGTGCTTCTCGAAGCTCCCGGGGAAGCTGCGACACGGCCTCGCGCACGGCGTTGGCCCTTTCTTCGTTCTCCAGGTGATCGCCCGGACCAGGACCGGGAGCCGGAAGCGTTTCCACGCCGGGGCATCGTTCACCGGATGGAGCATCCATCGAGATCGAGTGATGTCGCCTTTTCCAGCGAAGGTGATGACGGGCCAGATTCGTCGCAATGGCGAAGAGCCACGATGAAAACGCCCCCGTTGCGCGATACCGCTCTCGATGCTGGTAGACGCGAACAAACGTCTCCTGCGCGAGATCAATCGCCACCGTTTCGTTACCCGTCAACCTGAACAGGTAGCTCATCAGCCTTCCCTGCCAGCGATCCATTATCTCGTCCAAGGCGAGATCCTCTCCCTCTCGCAATCTGGACATCGCACGAACATCAGGATCCCCCGGCGGCCCGGACATGCCCCCTCCTTCGCGTTTTGACGAGGCATGAAACCAAAGTCCGGTGACGGGACATCATCTTCATTTGTCCTAGCGCCCCGGAGGCGACTAGCGCAAATGAGATTTCATCATTTCACCCGGATGCAACACCGAGGGAAGGACAACCGTAAGATAATCGCTTTGCTTCTCCGCAGGAAGCTGAGCAGCTATGCGATAAAAATGCTCGAGCATTTTCGCACGGCATTCCGAGCGGAGCCGGTCAGTCTCGACGATCGCCGCCTGAATCTCGGGAGTTATTTGCTTGCTGGAGCGGATAAGATTCGCCAATCGCTCATCGGTTTGCGCAATTCTGGCGCACATTTGGGCGCAATCCTCCTCGTAGTCCGCATGAATTTGCTCCACTTTGCGCGCCTGCGAGTCGCTCAACGAGAACTCCGACCGCAGCCAGTTAATGGGCGAGGATCGATCTTGCACCACGACAAAGACGACCGCCGCCGCCGCAAGACCCGCGAATAACACCCCAAACAAAGCTCCGGCTCCTCGTCTCATCTTGCCAGGACTTGGGCGTAGGGGTCGACGGAACGCAGGTAGGCGGCATGACCATCCTGAGTTGCCCAAGCGAAACCAATCCACGCGCCTCCCAACACCGAGAGGGCCGCTGCCGCGGAGGCAATTTGCGGACGATTGAACCACACGAGAAATCTCTCGAACATCCCGTGCCCGCTCTGGAGGCGCTCAATACGTCCCCAAACCTCCCGCTTGAAAGCCTGCGGTTTTTGCACCTCGGGCTGCCATGTCTTCAGAAGTCCATGCAGATCGTCTTTCATGATTGCTCTCTGGATAGTTGAATCCCCAGCATCCCGGAAACCCTGCATCTTTTTTTGCGGGGCGGTTGCGCGGAAAAGCCATTCGAGCGGTTGCGGAAGTCTTCCAACGGGATAACTTGCCTAGGCGTTCCTTCTCATGAAACCGCGCGTACTCATTGTTGATGGACATAGCATGATCTTCCAGTGGCCCGACCTTACTCTTCAGCACGCCAAGCGGACCACAGTTGCCCGCGAGTCTCTGGTGCGGATGCTTACCGGGCTGCAAGACAACTCAGACTGGCACGTGACCGTGGTTTTCGACGGCAACGGCGTCAAGCCGACGGAAGCCACCCTTCCTCATGGAGTCCAGGTCTTCTACTCCACCGCTGATCAGACTGCAGACAGTGTCATCGAACGATTGGCGGCAAAATACTCCGACCGCTACGAGGTTACGGTGGCCACGGACGATCTGATGGAACGCACTACTGTCGCCAGCTTCGGCGCATGCGCGATGTCCGCTCGGCAACTTCGAGAAGAGATCGAAATGGCGGGGCACGATCTGGATGAGCGCCTCAAACAGTTGCGCCGGCACTGAGCGCTCGCTGACGATTCAGCCAGACCTTTGCTGCACTCTTCATCCGGGTGAGAATGTAGTAAACCGTCTGGCTACGCTGGCGAACGAGGTCTGCGCCGACGATCTTCGGCACAAAATCAGCCGGGACATCGAGAACTTCCTGAGGCGTGACCCCTTCCAGACCTTTGCAAAGGATGGAGGTCATCGCCTTAGTGAGAGTCTGCACCTGCGGGCCGAGAGCTACTCGGAAACGCGATGAGTTGTCGGAGTTGACCTTCAGATAAATGCCAACGGTATCCGTGCACTCCTCATCCTTCCTAACATCCTCAAGATCAAACATTTCACCATCACGAGGCCCTTGATGCCCCGCCCCGTCGGCGTAGACAATCAACATGTCGCGCTTCTCCGGATCGGGCAGCGATTCGAAAAGAGAGATTATTTCAGCGAGCTTGACTGGATACATATGGAGAGGCGCCGGCTTTATCAGCCGGGCCCCGCTTCAATAACTCACGACCTTTAACCTTTTTCAATGGGAGCCCGCACACGGTTTCCCCATTCGGTCCAGGAGCCGTCGTAGTTGCGAACGTTCTTGTGCCCGAGAAGGTAGGTCAGCACGAACCATGTGTGGCTCGATCTCTCTCCAATGCGGCAATAGACAATCGTGTCACCTTCCGGCTTCAACCCAGCCTCTCCCTCATAGATGGCTTTCAGGTCCGCCAAAGACTTGAAGGTGGCATCGTCGTTTGCGGCACGCTTCCAGGGAAAGCTCTTGGCGCCCGGAACGTGGCCTCCGCGCAGAACACCCTCTTGCGGATATTCGGGCATGTGGGTGATCTCCCCCTTAAATTCGCCGGGAGAACGAACGTCGATCAGCGGTTTCTTTGCCTGGCTATGTTTCAGCGCATCGTCAAAGAACGCGCGAATATCGTCATCGTGACGCTTCGCGGGAACGGGATATTCGCTTCGCGCATAGCTTGGCACCTCTCGTGTGAGCGGCCGACCCTCGGCGATCCACTTGTCGCGTCCACCGTCCATGACCTTCACGTTTTCATGGCCGAAAAGCCGAAACGCCCAAAGAGCGTAGCAGGACCACCAATTCGACTTATCTCCGTAGAATATTACGGTTGTATTTCGGGTGATGCCGTTTTTCGCGCAAAGTTCCGCGAAGGTATCGGGCGCAATGTAGTCGCGCATGGTCTGATCCTGGAGGTCAGCTCTCCAATCAATATGGACCGCTCCGGGAATGTGTCCGGTGCCGTAGAGCAGGATGTCTTCATTGCTTTCGACCAGTCGCGTGTTTGGCTCGTTCAAGTGGGACGCCACCCAGTCAGTCGTTACCAGTGCGTCAGGATGTGCATAATTTGGATCATTCATGGGAGTTCCTCAAAAACAGAAGTTTATAGCCGCGCGCCGGGAATGCCAAGCCCCCAAACGCTGCAGACCGCCACAAACCTTCAGAAGATCGAAGAGCCCGTCTGCCTTCGAGGAAAGGCCTACTCGGCGATGTCCTCGCCGACCATGTAGCGGGTGAAACGCCGGATAATGATATTCTCGCCGAGTTCGGAGATCTTCGAGTTCATCAGGTCCCGGATCGTAAGATCCGGGTTTTTGATAAAAGGCTGCTCGAGAAGGCAGACGGCGCCGAAAAACTTGTCCAGCTTACCGTCCACGATTTTGTCCATGATCTTCGCGGGTTTGCCGGTCACTTGCGCGGCGTAGATTTCCCTTTCCGCCTGAACGAGTGTATCGGGAACTTGCTCGCGCGAAACGTAGAGAGGATGGGAAGCGGCAATGTGCAGCGTAATATCTTTGACGAACTCGCGGAACACATCGTTCTTGGCCACAAAATCGGTTTCGCAGTTGATCTCGACAAGAACGCCGACCTTGCCCTGCAAATGAATGTAGGAAGCGACTGTCCCCTCCCTGGCAACCCTCGAAGCCTTCTTACTCGCGCTGGCAATGCCTTTCTTGCGAAGAAGCTCCTCGGCCTTGATCATGTCGCCGGCGGCTTCGTCGAGAGCCCTCTTGCAGTCCATCATCCCCGCATTGGTCTTTTCGCGGAGTTCTTTGACGAGAGCTGGAGAAGTTTGAGACATAGGTTTTCCTGGGAGAACGAGGGGCATCCCGATTCCGTGCCGCGGAATTTATTCGGCAACCGCCGCGAGTTCGCTGGGCGTTTCGGCCTTTCCGCGAACACCCTGACCCTCAACCATTGAATCGACGAGCTTCTGGAGAATGACCCGGATCGAGCGAATGGCGTCGTCGTTGCCGGCGATCGGGTAATCGATCCTTTCCGGGTCGCAATTCGTGTCAACAATCGCGACGACAGGAATCTTGAGGCGAGCCGCTTCCGCGACGGCGATTTCCTCGCGATTTGTATCGATGACGACGAGAGCGTCGGGCAGGCGCTCCATATTCATGACTCCTTCGAGGTTACGGTGCAATTTGGCCGCCTCGCGCCGGAGGGCCGAGGTTTCCTGCTTGTTCATGCGCGCGAAGGCGGGAGTTTTTTCCAACTCTTCGAGTTCGCGCAAGCGCGCCACGCTTCGGCGGATGGTTTGGAGATTGGTCAATGTGCCGCCGAGCCATCGCTGGTTCACGAAGAACTGGCCGGTGACCTCCGCAGCCTCCCTCACAGCCTCCTGGGCCTGCTTCTTGGTTCCGACGAAAAGGATCTTGCCGCTGCCCTTGACGATTTCGCCGAGATAGTTGGCTGCCCTGGCCAACTGCTCAACCGTGATGGAGAGATTGATGATATAGATCGAATTCTTCTCCTCCAGGATGAAATCCCTCATCTTGGGATTCCAGCGTTTGGTTTGATGGCCGTAATGGACCCCGGCTTCAAGGAGTTCAGTCATAATCTCAAGGTTTGGCGAAGACATGGTTAGCTTGCGGCTTTGTGCGGCTCGGGTTCGGCCTGCAAGGCGTCTCCGATGTGGACGATCTCAATTTCGCGGTTCCTCTTAAATCCGGTGCCCGCGGGAATCAGATGACCCATAATGACGTTCTCCTTGAAACCACGCAATCGGTCAACCTTGCCGAGCGTTGCCGCCTCGGTGAGAACTCGCGTGGTATCCTGGAAGGATGCGGCCGAGATGAAGCTATCCGTCTCGAGCGAAGCCTTGGTGATGCCCAGCAACACCGGACTTGCGTCGGCCGGCTTGCCACCTTTTTCGATGACGCGCTCGTTCTCCGCGGCAAACTCCAGGCGATCAACCTGATCGCCCCAGAGAAGGCTGGTATCGCCCGGGTCGGTGATTTTTACCTTGCGGAGCATTTGCCGCACAATGATCTCGATGTGCTTGTCGTTAATTTCAACGCCCTGCAATCGATAGACTTCCTGGACTTCATTGAGCAGGTGCTCCTGAAGCTCCTGGGGACCGCAGACATCAAGCACCTCATGCGGAACGACTGGACCCTCAGTCAGCTGTTGGCCCTTCTTCACGAAGTCGCCCTTGAAGACAATGATGTGCTTCGAGAGAGGAATAAGGTGCTCTTCCTCGGCGCCGGTGTCGGCATCCGTGACGATCAACCGGCGCTTGCCTCTCACGGTGCCTCCAATATCGACGATACCGTCGATCTTGGCGATCTCGGCCGCGTCCTTCGGACGCCGGGCCTCAAAAAGCTCGGCCACGCGAGGCAGACCACCCGTGATATCCTTTGTCTTGGCTATCTTGCGCGGCGTACGCGCAAGGCGCGTGCCGGCGAGCACCTTCTGGCCTTCCTTGACCTCGATATGAGCGCCAGCCGGGATGGAATAGCTCGCGAAAACCTCCTTTTGTTCCCCGACGAGGACAATCTGCGGATGGAGATCTTCCTTATGCTCGATGACGACGGTTCCCATCACGCCGGTGGCCTCGTCGACCTCCTTGCGAATGGTCACACCCTGGATCATGTCCCGGAACTCGACCCTTCCGGCCTTTTCCGTGATGATCGGCACATTGTAGGGATCCCACTGAATGAAGGTATCCCCTTTCTTGACCGTGGCACCGTCTGCGACCGAAATAACCGAGCCGATAACGATGTTGTAGCTCTCGAGTTCTCGTCCGTCCCTCGCATGAACGCTGACGGTGCCGTTCTTGTTCAAAACGACGAAATTGCTTTCGGTGCTTTGGACGACCTTCAGGTCGTTAAAACGGACAATCCCTTCGTTCTTCGCCTTGATGATCGGCTGCTTGAAGGTTTGGCTGGCAGTTCCGCCCACGTGGAACGTGCGCATGGTAAGCTGGGTTCCCGGCTCGCCGATCGACTGCGCAGCGATAATGCCTACGGCCTCTCCCAGCTTAACCGGAAGACCCGTCGCCAGATTGCGACCGTAGCACTTGGCACAAATGCCCCGCTTGGACTCGCAGGTCAGCGCCGAACGGATCTTGAGCTGTTCGAGCCCGATTTTCTCGAGCGCCGCCGCGATCTCCTCGTCGACGATCTGGCCTGATTTGACCACAGCGTTCCCGGTAACGGGATCTTTCACCGTCTCGCAGCTCGTCCGCCCGATGATGCGGGTCGAAAGACTAACCACCTCTTCGTCTCCCTCGTAAATCGGGCGCACCACGATACCATTGATCGTACCGCAGTCGTCTTCGGTGATGATGACGTCCTGAGACGCATCGACGAGCTTCCGAGTGAGATAGCCCGAATCCGCGGTTTTAAGCGCGGTGTCTGCCAGGCCCTTGCGCGCCCCGTGGGTCGAGATGAAATACTCGAGCACCGAGAGACCTTCTCTGAAATTCGAAATGATCGGGCGCTCGATGATTTCTCCGGACGGCTTGGCCATGAGACCACGCATGCCGGCGAGTTGCTTCACCTGGGTACGGTTGCCGCGGGCGCCGGAATCGACCATCATGAATACGGGATTCATGTCCTTGCGACCGTCGTTGTATTCGAGGGTCCGGAACAGAGCATTGGCCAGCTCTTCGCCGGTGTGGGTCCAAATGTCCTGCACCTTGTTCTTGCGCTCGCCGTCGGTGATGATGCCGCGACGGTATTGCTTCTCCACTTCGCCGATCTCCCTGTAAGCTTTTTCGAGCTGGATGGATTTCTCCTTCGGAATGATCATGTCCGTGATGCCAATGGAGATACCTGCCTTGGTGGCGGAACGGAAGCCCAGTTCCTTGAGACGATCGAGCGTATCGACCGTTCGCTGCTGCCCAACAGCCTTGTAGCACCGCCAAATGATGTCCGAGAGCTGTTTCTTGCCGCAAACCTTGTTGTAGAATCCGAGTTCGACAGGCCAGATCTCATTGAAAACCACTCGTCCGGCGGTGGTTTCCAGGATTTTCGCTTCCTTGCTGCCGTAGATGGTGTTCACGCCCAAATTTGGGTTCTTGAAGCGGATCCGGCTGTGGGTGCCGATGGCACCTTCCGAAATCGCAAGCTCGACCTCGGAGGGGTCGGCAAACAAGGGCAGGCGCTGGTCGCCTTTCTCCCCGCGCGGATTCTGTGTCAGGTAGTAACAACCGAGTGGAATGTCCTGCGAGGGCGTGGTGATCGGTTTCCCGCTGGAGGGCGAGAAGATGTTGTTCGGCGCCAGCATGAGCATGCGCGCCTCCATTTGGGCCTCCACAGAGAGCGGAACATGCACCGCCATCTGGTCGCCGTCGAAGTCCGCGTTGTAAGCGGTGCAAACCAGGGGGTGGATCCGAATCGCTTCGCCTTCGATCAATTGCGGCTCGAACGCCTGAATGGAAAGGCGATGCAGGGTCGGAGCACGGTTCAGGAGAACGGCATGGCCTTTGGTAACCTCGTCGAGAATGTCCCAAACTTCGGGCGTCTGACGCTCAATAAGTTTCTTTGCGCTGCGCACGGTATGGACGTGCCCCTGCTCTTTGAGGCGGCGGATGATAAACGGCTCGAAGAGGACCAGGGCCATTTTTTTCGGCAAGCCGCATTGGTGCAACTTGAGTTCGGGACCGATCACAATGACCGAGCGCCCGGAGTAGTCGACCCGCTTGCCGAGCAGATTCTGGCGAAAACGTCCGCCTTTGCCCTTCAGCATGTCGCTGAGGGACTTGAGCGGGCGGTTGGCGGCTCCAGTGACCGCGCGGCCATGGCGACCATTATCAAACAGCGCGTCCACGGCCTCCTGGAGCATGCGCTTCTCGTTGCGAATGATCACCTCCGGCGTCTTGAGCTGGAGAAGAGTCTTAAGCCGATTGTTGCGGTTAATAACGCGGCGGTAGAGATCGTTGAGATCGGAGGTCGCGAAGCGGCCCCCTTCAAGCGGCACGAGAGGGCGCAGGTCGGGCGGGATGACGGGCAGGACATTGAGAATCATCCATTCCGGACGCGTCTTCGAATTCATGAAGCCCTGCACGAGCTTGAGTCGTTTGGCGAGTTTCTTGCGAAGCTGCTTGCTCCGCGTGGCGGCCATCTGCTGCTCGATTTCGTCGTTCAGATTTTGCAGGTCCGTCTGCTCGAGAAGCTTTTGAATCGCCTCGGCTCCCATTCCGGCGACAAACGCATCTCCATATTGGTCCTCCGCCTCCCGGAACTCCGCTTCGGTCAAAAGCTGACATCTTTGGAGCGGGGTGTTTCCCGGGTCGATCACAATGTAATCCTCGTAGTAGATCACCCGCTCAAGCTGCCTGCTCGTCATGTCGAGCATGAGGCCGATCCGCGAGGGCATGCATTTGTAGAACCAGATATGGGAAACCGGAACGGCGAGGTCGATGTGACCCATTCGTTCGCGCCGAACCCGGCTCAGTGTCACCTCGACGCCGCACCGGTCACAGACCACACCCTTATGCTTGATTCGCTTGTATTTGCCGCAGGAGCATTCCCAGTCGCGCGTCGGCCCAAAAATACGCTCGCAGAACAAGCCCCCCTTTTCGGGCTTGAAGGTGCGGTAGTTGATCGTCTCGGGGTTCTTGACTTCACCTTTGCTCCAGCTCCGGACGCTATCCGGGGCGGCAACGGCGATCGCCACCTCGTCGAATCCAACCGGCCGCTGCTCGCCGAAAATTTCGCCAATATTGACTTCTTTCATAGAAACTTCCTGTTGCTCGCTGAGTTACCTGCTACGCTGCCGTTCCGCCGAGGACAGGTTCCTTGCCGCCGACTCGCACATCAAGGCCAAGGCCTTTCATCTCCTTGATCAGGACGTTGAATGACTCAGGCGTTCCTGCTTCGAGCGAATTGTCGCCTTTGACAATCGACTCATAGATCCGCGTGCGGCCCTGGACATCGTCCGACTTGACGGTAAGGAGCTCCTGCAAAGTGTATGCAGCGCCATACGCTTCAAGCGCCCATACTTCCATCTCGCCAAAGCGCTGGCCGCCGTATTGGGCCTTGCCTCCCAGCGGTTGCTGAGTGACCAGGCTGTAAGGCCCAACCGCCCGCGCGTGAATCTTGTCGGCTACCAGGTGGCCCAGCTTGAGCATGTAAATATAGCCGACGACGACCTGCTGATCGAAAGCCTCTCCCGTGCGGCCATCGTAGACCGCGGACTTGCCGGTCTCCGTGACCCAGCTGAAATTCTCCTTCGTCTTGGCTTCCCGGAGATACTCCTTGATCTTGTCCTCGGGGATTCCGTCGAAGACCGGCGTTGCCACCTGGAAGCCCAGGGCCTTGGCGGCGACACCGAGGTGAGTCTCGAGCACCTGGCCGACGTTCATGCGGCTCGGGACGCCGAGGGGATTCAGAACGATGTCGACGGGAGTGCCATCCGAAAGAAACGGCATATCTTCCTCGGGGACGATTTTGGCGACCACGCCTTTATTGCCGTGCCTCCCCGCCATCTTGTCGCCAACCGAAAGCTTCCGCTTGCTGGCGACATAGACCTTCACCTGCTTGATGATTCCAGGATCGACGTCATCGCCGCTTTCAATGCGGCCGAGATTCTCGTCCTTTTCACGATCCAGGTCTTCGAAGCGATGCTCGTATTGGCCAATGATCTCGCGGATCTTGTTGCGGATCGGGCTCGGATCGATCTCGATGTGATCGTAGACGGCTGCCAGCTTTCGAAGCAATTGCTTGGTAATCTTGCGATTGGCCGGGATGATGATTTCGCCCGTCTGCGCGTTGACAACGTCGAGGGGAATCTTCTCGTTGAGCAGGATGTTTGAGAGGGCCGCGGTGAGCTGCTCGTGCAACTCGTCTTTGCGCCGTTTGTAATCCTCCATGATCATCTTCTGCTGACGCTTGGATTCCGTGGGCGTCATCTTGCTGCGGGCGACCTCCTTTTTGGAGGAAACCTTCACATCCATGACGATGCCATAGGTGCCGGAAGGCACGGTCAGTGAAGTGTCTTTCACATCGGCGGCTTTCTCGCCAAAGATGGCGCGCAGTAGGCGTTCTTCGGGCGCCAGTTCCGTTTCGCTCTTGGGAGTGATCTTGCCGACAAGAATGTCCCCGGGCTTCACCTCGGCACCAATGCGAATCACACCATCCGGGCCAAGATTTTGCAGGGCCTCTTCACTCACGTTTGGAATATCGCGAGTTATTTCCTCCGGGCCGAGCTTGGTGTCGCGCGCGCCGATCTCGAACTCATCGATGTGAATAGAGGTATAGATGTCCTCCTTTACGACGCGTTCGGAAATGAGGATGGCGTCCTCGAAATTGTAGCCATTCCAGGGCATGAAAGCGACCAGGACATTGCGCCCGAGCGCGAGTTCACCTTTGTCGGTGTTTGGACCGTCGGCTATGACGTCGCCCTTGCTGACCGACTGCCCACGGTAAACGATGGGCTTCTGGTTGATGCATGTGCTCGCATTCGAGCGCATAAATTTGCGCAGTTCGTAAACCCACACGCCATTGGCAGGATCGGATTTCAGCCTCTTCTTTCCGTCCGGCAAGGCGCCGTCCGGTGTGATCACAATCTGGCTGCCGGTAACCGCGGCGACAATGCCGGCCGCCTCCGCGAGAACGACGGCCTTCGAGTCCTGGGCAACGCGCGCTTCAAGGCCGGTTCCAACCAGGGGTGCCTCGGAAACGAGCAGGGGAACACCCTGTCGTTGCATGTTCGAGCCCATGAGAGCCCGGTTGGCATCGTCGTGCTCGAGAAACGGAATGAGCCCTGCGGCGACAGAAACCAGTTGCTTCGGCGAAACGTCCATATACTGGACCTTGTCAGGCTCGACTTCGAGGAAGTCGCCGCGATAGCGCGTGGAGACCTTCTGCTCCGTGAACCGTCCGTGCGAATCCACAGTGGCATTGGCCTGCGCAATATAGTAGTTCTCGTCGCGGTCTCCGCTGAGGTAGACGACTTCGTCGGTTACATGGCCGTTGCCGACCTTGCGATACGGAGTCTCGATAAAGCCGAATTCGTTGACGCGAGCGAAAGTGCTCAACGAGCTTATCAGGCCGATATTCGGACCTTCCGGCGTCTCGATCGGGCAGATGCGCCCATAGTGTGACGGGTGAACGTCCCGGACCTCGAAGCCGGCGCGATCACGGCTCAATCCCCCAGGCCCCAACGCGGACAGACGCCGTTTGTGGGTAAGTTCGGAAAGCGGGTTCGTCTGGTCCATGAATTGACTCAACTGCGACCGGCCGAAGAAGTCGCGCACGACCGCGCTCAACGACTTGGGGTTGATGAGCTTCTGCGGCGTAATTTGGTCGACTCCGGCGTCAAACAGCGTCATCCGCTCACGGACGAGACGCTCGGTCCGGGCGAGACCAACCCGGCATTGATTGGCAAGAAGCTCCCCCACGGTCCGGACACGACGGCTGCCCAGATGATCGATATCGTCGGTCATCCCCTCTCCCTTGCGCAATTCAACGAGGTACTTCATCGCCGCGATAAAGTCCTCTTTGACAAGAATGCGCTCCTCCTCGCTGATCTGGAGGCTGAGCTTTTGATTGATCTTATGGCGTCCCACGCG
>DASTFP010000270.1:0-10714 GCA_035719865.1 Terrimicrobiaceae bacterium
GATCGGCGAGTTGCACCTCCTCGAGCGTTGCCTTGAAGGATTCGATGACGGTGTGCGGCAACTTCCGGATGAAACCGACGGTGTCGGTAAGGAGAACTTTCTGCCTGTTGGGCAGCACAAGTTGACGGGTTGTGGGATCGAGCGTGGCGAACAGCTTGTCCTCGGCGAGCAATCCGGCGCCGGTCAGCCTGTTGAGAAACGAAGACTTCCCGGCATTCGTATAGCCGACCAGCGACGCGACGGGCCAATTCCGGCGCAGGCGTCCCTCGCGCTGAACCGTGCGGTTTTTCCGCACCCCCCGCAGATCGCGCTCAAGACGGGCAATGCGTTCCTGAACGCGGCGACGATCCACCTCAAGCTGTGTCTCCCCTGGCCCGCGCGTCCCGATCCCGCCCGTCTGGCGCGAGAGGTGAGTCCACATGCGAGTCAGGCGCGGGAGAAGATATTGCAGCTGCGCCAGCTCGATCTGGAGCCGGCCTTCGCGAGTCCGCGCGCGCCGGGCAAAAATATCAAGAATCAGCTGGGTGCGATCCAGCACCTTGCGGCTCGTAAGCTGCTCAAGATTTCGGCCCTGCGCAGGAGAGAGTTCATCATCGAAAATC
Organism: Terrimicrobiaceae bacterium; assembly: GCA_035719865.1. Taxonomy (GTDB): domain Bacteria; phylum Verrucomicrobiota; class Verrucomicrobiia; order Chthoniobacterales; family Terrimicrobiaceae; genus DASTFP01. Next base: position 603 of record DASTFP010000270.1, read on the forward strand.
AAAGACGTGGCGTGCTTCTCCCCGCACTGGCGAGCTACTTCTTCCGCCTTGCCTTTGCCGATATAGAATGGCGCGGTGGGCTTTTCCAGCTTCTGGACGACCGTATCCACAACCTGCGCGCCGGCGGTGGCGGCGAGCTGGCGCAGTTCCGTTAAGGAATCCTCGACATCCCACCGGCTGACTCCCTCGCGTTCCAAACCAACGAGAATGGCCTTTTCCTGGGGCCGCGAATTGGGGTCTGCCGTCATACCGCACCAAGGAATTCCATGGCGGAACGGGGGATGTCGTGCGTGTCGCGAAGGCCAGTCAAATCTATGATTTGGAACGTAAACTGGTTGCGAAACCAGGTCAATTGTCTTTTGGCGTAGCGGCGTGTGGCCAGCGTGACGGCCGCGATACACTCGGTTCTCGTGGTTTCTCCACGAAGGAGGGATTGGATCTCGCGGAGGCCGATCGCCATAGAGGCCGTGCGCCCGACGGCCTCGAGGCTGGCGACCTCCGCCACAACGCCCCGTTCAAACATGCTGCGAACATTTTCAGCAATCCTGGCATTCAGCTCGGCTCGTTCGCGCGCAAGGATCAGTCCACGAAAACCGGGTGCAGTTTTCTCCTCCCATTCGCGCCGGAAGGCGGAGGAGGGCTGGCCGGCGAGGATCGAGACCTCAAGCGCACGAAGAACCCGCCTGGGATTCTGCAGATCGACACGAGCCGCCGGATCGACCGCCATGAGCCGCTCTCTCAGTTGCCCCGGCGAGAGCTTCGCGAGCTCGGTTCGCAGCGTCGAGCTCGCCGGCGGAACGCGCGCGAGCCCGTGTGTCAGTGCCTTGAGGTATAGGCCGGAGCCGCCAACGACGATTGGCACTTTGCCCCGCAAGAAAATCTCCGAGATCTTCTCGCGTGCAAGAATCGCGAAACGGGCGGCGTCCAAGGTCTCGGTGGCGGGTAGAAATCCGATGAGGTGATGAGATGCCCGCTGAAGAACTTCGCTTATTGGCTGGCCGGTAAGCATCTCCATCCCGCGATAGACCTGATAGGCGTCCGCGCCAATAATTTCGCCGTCGAGCCGGTTTGCCAGCTCGACGGCGAAAGCGGTCTTGCCGACCCCTGTTGGGCCGGCGACAATGATGGGCAGCCTCCTACTCGGGTTGGCGCCGTTCGCCACGCTTCTCCTCAAGAGCCTTCGCACCGCTCACGACGAGCTTGCGGCCCATGTAATCTTTATCGTGGAGTTCGGCTACCGCCCGTTTCGCCTCCTCAAGGCTTTGCATTTGAATGAATGCGAATCCCTTTGATTTTTGTGTGTGCTTGTTGGAAACGATCTCGACATTCTGAACCGAGCCAACTCCGTTGAAGAGCTCGAAGAGATCGCCTTCGGTGGCGTCAAACGAGAGGTTGCCCACGTAGATACGGGGCGAGGTGACCTCGACAGTCTCGGGTTTCCGGAAACTCACGGAACGTGCCGCACGTTTCGGTTGATCTGAGTCTCCATTGCCCTGAGTGTCGATGCTTGCCGGGTTCTCCGTGGAGCTCTTTCCGGTGAAGAACGCGGCGATCTTCTGCCAGAGGGTTTCGTTTTTTGGTTGAACAGGTGGTTCCTGGTTGCGGGGGGGGCCGCCGCGAGGGCGCCCTTGCTGGCGGCCGCCTCGCCGTGACGGGCGGCTTCCCCGTGCTGGTGTGTATTCGGATGACATTGGATTGATATGTTGCAGTGGCGGATGGCGCGGGATTCTGGAGGAACGTTCTCCGGGTGCGCGATCCTGCCGTTGAGGCCTCAGACAGTGCCGATCTCTCCGCACAAACTTTTGACTTTCCCTTTGCGAAAGACCTAAGAGCAACCGTGCAAAAAAGCCGCCATCTGAACAACTTCAAGATATTCGAAGCAGCTTGTGCAGGCATTTCATTAGACGACTGAGACTTGCGTAAAAATCGTCCAGCGCGCCTCCCGTTGCAAGCCAATTGCGCGGTTGGCGAGAAAGAATCGCCTCAACTTGGCGGCCTTAGAATGCTTAGTCGGAAACACCAGGGCTCTCAAACCGTCTTACGGACTGTCGCGAGGACCCGAATTCGCAGGGATTCCAGGCGGTCGATCTTAAACCGCTTTTCGGTCACGCCATCGCGAGCCTGAAACAAACCATCAGGAGCTGCTCTTCGGGTAACTGCCAATGACCTTTACAGCGCGGCAACACCGGGAAAGCTCCCGAAAGAGGTCGACCATCTGGAGGTCCCTCATGTGGCCCGCGGCCTCGAGGAAAAAGAAAATGTCCTGACTTCCATGAGCGGCCGGGCGGCTTGCGAAGTGGCTGAGATTTATGTTGAGCGCCTTGAAGGGCTCGAGGGCCGAGACGAGCGCTCCGGGTTTGTCCTCGAGGCGCAGCATTAGCATCGTTAGATCATTGCCAGACGGCGGGCCGGAATTGCGCCCGAGGACGAAGAAACGCGCCGCGTCGTTGCGTGCCCCTTCAGTGGTCAGCAAGATTTCGGCGCAGATGGAAAGCTCGGTTTGGGCGAGCTGATCGAAAGTCTGATTGGCAAGGCCGTGTTCGGGATCGTCGACAGGCACGACGCCGCAGTCAGCGCTGTCCCGCCGAACTTCGCGAAACACCTCTTCCGTGTTCACCAGGAAAACGTAGCGCACACTCGATCCAAACTTGCTCCTCGCAGCCTGGTGGGATTGGGAGCCCGCGGGACCAAGACAGGCGATCGCGACGTCTTTCTCCAACGCCAGAGCAGCGGACATTATTTCGCAGTAAATCGCGCGAATGGACTCAGGACTGAGCGGTCCCTCGCTGCGATCAATGAGGCTCCGGATCACCCGGTCCTCACGCTCCGGCGAATAAATGGGCAGCCCGTCGCGATTCTTTATGGCGCCGATATCCCGAGCGACCTTTGCGCGCTCATTGAGCAGGCGCAGAAGTTCCATGTCGATCGCGTCAATTTTCGATCGCAAATCCGCAATGTCACTCATGAGGAATTCTCAGTTCTATCGCTCTGCAAGCCGGCGGCATCTTGCTCTCCGGCAGCCTCAGGGCGATCATCGGGCGGATTCGCCTCCGCCGGCGGTACGCCGGCTGGAACAGTCGCCACGGGCAGGTGCATCCTACGCAATTCCTCCGCATTAGGAAGCTCGTCGAGATTCCTTAGACCAAAATGCTCCATGAAATACCGCGTGGTCTCGTAAAGAAGAGGGCGACCCGGAATCTCTGCTCGGCCGGCGATTTTGACCAGCCCGCGGTCGAGCAGAGTCTGCAAGACGCCATCCACGGCGACGCCCCGCACGGCCTCAATGTCCGCGCGCGTGATTGGCTGGCGATACGCGATGATCGCCAGGGTCTCGAGACCGGGTGCGCTGAGTCGAGCCGAACGGTATTCGGGGAAGAGCTGCCGCAGCCAGGGCGCAAACGCCGGCTTCGTAACCAGTTGCCAGCCCGCTGCGCTTTCCCGCAACTCATAGGTGCAACCGCGGTCCGCACAATCACCCCCGAGTTGCTCAATCGCGGCGCGCAGTTGTGGCTCCTTGATTCCCGCGAAGACAGCAACACCCGGATCCGCTTTGTTGGCCTCCGCAGCACTCTTGAGTATGCCGAGAAGATCTTTGATGGAGACGGGCCTTTGCGAGGCAAATAGGACGGCTTCGAGAACTTTCTTGATGGAGAGGCCCGCGCTCTCGTCGCCATTCATACGAACCTCTCCGTCGTGCCCGGCGCGAAGTAGACAGCGCGCTCGATCCAGATCTGCTCGAAATCGCTCTCCTGCCGGACGCGAAGTTGTTTGAGTCGGATTAACTCGAGCATGGCAAGAAAGGTGACCACGATTTCCGCGCGGCTCGCAGCGTCTGCGAAACATTCCTCAAATCGCACCGCAAGACCGTTGGAGATGACTCGGAGCAGAAAATCGATCTTGTCGGAAACCGTAAAGCTCTCCTCGAAAATTTCGCGCAAGTCTTCGCGACTGTTGGCTTCCAGCCGTTTGAGGATGTTTTGAAACGCGTTAATGAGATCGAAAATTCCGACTTCTTCGACGAGGAGATTGCCGGCAGGGACGAATTCCGGTGCGACCGGGTGGCGCGGGAAGAGCCTCTCCTGCGACGCCTCGAGCGATCGGAGGTGCGAGGCCGCTTCCTTGAATTTCTTGTACTCAATCAGCTGCCGGATAAGCTCCCAGCGCGGATCGTCTTCGTCCGCGTCCTCCTCCGCCATCTGCTGATCCTTAGGGAGGAGCGTGCGGCTCTTGATGTAGAGCAGATTCGCGGCCATCACGATGAACTCTCCGGCGACGTCAATGTTGAGAACCTGGAACGCCGCCATGTATTCGAGATACTGCTTGGTGATCCGCTCTATCGAGATGTCGTAAATATCCACTTCATCCCGCTTGATCAGGTAAAGCAGTAGATCGAGAGGCCCTTCAAAGACCTCGAGTTTGACTCTGTAGTCAACCAATGGCTTACCTCTACCGGCGCTTGAATCCTCTCTTCTTCTCTTCGCTGGCCAGGCGCGAGCGATGCTTCTTGTGATCGGCAATCCGGGTTTTTCGTTTCCTCAGCTGCTGGGACAACTTGCCCGTGACCTTGTCAATTGCGGCATAGAGGTCGTCCTCAGCATGCTCGGCATAGATATCGGGCCCAGGCACCGCAAGATGCACCTTTATGATATGCTTTTTAGTCTTCGTCTCGTCGTGAAGCAGAACCACATGAGCTGCGAGGATGCGATCGGTAAGCTGCTCCAGATGGCTTATCTTGTCCGCAACGTATCCGTAAATCGCTGCGGTAAGGGTCAGATGCCTGGGGCTAAGGTGGATTTGCATGCCAGAAAATAATGAATTTAAGACACCCCGCGAGAGAAAGAATGCTCCGCAGGAAAACTATCGGTGGCGCCTGATGATGGCGAGGTAATTTCGCACTCGTCCAAAGGAGGAAATGTCGATCAAGGCTCTGTCGTCAACCGCGGCACGAAGTGCGGTCGACGAACCCCCGTCGAGATTCAAAGCATTCGCGACCGTCCACGAGCCCGCAACTCCCTTGACAACGAGAATTCTCGCCGCCTGGGCTAAAGTCACCGGCGAAATCGCCACGAGCGCCCAGTGACCCTTGCCGTCATTGGCCACCAGGGTGCGACGCGCCAGTCGCTCATCGTTAAGCCCGGCGACTGGCTCCCCTTTCTCGACCAGCCACGGACCACCCTGAAGGGCTTCCTCGACATCGCTACCCGGCTTGAAGCGCCCGGAGCGGACAAGCTCAATGCGTCCCTGGCGCACGGCCAGGACGCCGCTCAAGAGTTTGGCGCGTTCAAAGGGGTGCAGGATTTTTCCTGCCGCGACTGTGAGACCCAAAGGGGTAAAGTTCTTATGAAAATAACCTCCGTTGGATCCCGCGAATGCTCCGGCCGCGACGAGTGCTGATTGAAGCGACGTTGGTTCTCCCGGAGGAATGTCAATCACGCGGAAGACGCATTCTTTGGAGCCGAAGGAAACTCCGTTGATACGCGCTGTCCGTCCGTCTGAGGAAACTTCCCCTTCCCATGCAACCGCGTTGCCCGGCAGCACACCCAATTCCTTCCAAGTCTCGAGGATCCACCCCGCTCTCGAGTGACCCATCACCGCAACCAGGAAAAGGAGATGCAACCAGCAGCGCATGCGAGAAGGAAATTCAAAGCGCCCCGAACCGCCAAGAGAAATCACATGATCTTCGCCGAAGTCTCCTCGAGGTGGGAGGTTCCGGGGGTTTTTCCGTTCTGCGAATGGAAAAAAGCCGCGAGACGGCTTACTTGTGGGCCATGCCGTTCGGCGAAGACAAGCTTTTCGACGAGGATTTCCTTGCGCGACTCGAACATGTGCGCTTGCAGATGCGAAAGCGGTTTGCCGGGGTCCTGCGGGCAGAGCGCCGCTCTCGCCGCACCGGATCAAGCCTGGAATTTGTCGACTTCCGGAACTACGTGCCCGGCGACGATCCACGCCGAATCGACTGGAGCATCTACGGACGCATCGAACGTCTCATGATGAAGCTTTACGAGGAAGAAGAGGATCTCGATGTGGGAATTCTCATCGATTGCAGCGCTTCCATGCGTTGGCGCCCTCGCGACGCTTCGCATCCAACGAAGTTCACGCTGGCGCGGCGACTGGCGGCGGCCCTCGCCTATTTCGCGCTGCACGGGCTCGATCATGTGGCGTTGTGGTTCTTCGATTCGACGCTGCGCGGCGAGAGCGGTCACTACCGCGGCACCAGGGCGTTCCACGACGTCTTGCGCTTTTTGCGGACCAGCCCCGCGGGCAGTGGAACCGACTTATCTGCGTCGCTCTCGCAATTCGGGCGAAGCCGGCGGCGACGCGGACTTGCCGTGGTCTTGAGTGATTGCCTCGATACGGCCGGTTATGAGCGAGGCCTCAGTGCACTGGTGGGGCGCCATTTCGCGATGCACCTCGTGCAAATTATGGATCCTGGCGAGTGCGACCCTGACGCGAGTGGAGATCTGATGCTCCGGGACTGCGAAAGCGCCGAAGAAATGACCGTGACGGCAAACCCTTCCTTGCGACGCATCTATCGCGAAGAGGTCGATCGTTTTCGCGACAACGTCCGGTCCTGGTGCACGAGGCATAACGCGGGGTATTCGTTCATCACCGCCGGCGCCGATTTCGACGACATCGTCCTGCGCGTTCTGCGACGGGATGGGCTCGTGCGATGAGCTTTCTTTATCCGGCCGCGTTTTTCCTGAGCGCTCTGTCGCTCGTGATAGTGGCGCTGTACTTGCGCCGGCCCCGACGGCGGTCGCTGGAAGTTTCCACGCTGCTGTTCTGGCGCCGTGTCTTCGAACGCCAACCCCACCGAAGATTTCTTGGCCGGCTGCGAAACCCGCTCTCGCTGTTCCTGCAACTGCTCATTTTCCTTCTCTTGTTGCTGGCGCTGGCGCGTCCTCAGGAGGCTTCGCCGAGAGGGCGCCGCTCGACGGTGGTCGTTCTCGATGCCCGTGCGCGAATGCAAGCCCCCGGCGTGTTTCGCGACGCTCAGTTCGCCGCCCAGGATATTGTTTCAAGGCTCGCACCCAACGACGAGGTGGCCATCCTCGCCCTGGAGGGACCACCACGGATCGTTTCGCCGTTCTCGAACGACGGCAAAGAACTCCGGCAAAGGCTCGCATCGCTCGCGCCGTCGGACGCAGGCGGGGACCTGGGAGAGACCCTCCTCCTGGCGCGCAGGCTTCTCGAGGCAAGACCCGGCGAGAAGAGGCTCGTCTTCATCAGTGATCGCAAAACGACTGATGCCGGAGATGCCGACCAGATCGCGGTCGGCAAGGCCCGGGAAAACATGGGAATTCTGGCGTTTGCGCAAAGAGCTCTGCCGATAAGTCCGCAATCGGCAGAAATTTTCGCAAAGGTGGGAAACTTTTCGTCGACCGTTCGCCACGCCGAGATTGAATTTTCCCTTGATGGAAGGCCGTTTGATCTCCAGCGATTTCAAATCGGCCCCGGCGACCAAAGAAATTTGTTCGCTATTGTTCCCAAGGAAACCCTCGCCAGGGGCGACGGACTTCTCGTTGCGCGTCTGACATCTGCGGACGGGGTAGCCTTCGATGACACCGCCTACGGCGCGCTTCCAACCGGCGAGCGCCTGCGTGTTCTTCTCATCGGTGAAGACGACCCGTTTCTCGAAAACGCGCTCAAGGCAGATCCGTCGATCGCTGTGGAAATGCTTACCCCGGACCTCTGGCGCCCGGACATGGGCGCGGACTTCGACGCAGTGGTTTTCGACAACTGGCTCCCCAAGGACGCGACGCTGGAAACGCTCGGTCGCGGTTCGTTCTTTTTCTTTGGGCGCACTCCGTTCGACATCGCCGGCGAGGAAAGCCCTGCTGCCTCCCTGGAAAAGACAGATTCCGAGAGTCCACTTCTCTGGAACGTGGACCTCGACACGATCCGGCTCGCAAGAGCGGCCAGTCTCTCCCTCCCGATCAGCGGAGAGTGGCGCGCGTCGGTCCCGGTGGAAAGCGCTGGCGAGCCGATGATCGCGGCGCTGGAGGGCCCGCAGGGCGCTCGCGTCGCAGTCGCCGCCTTCGCCGTGGAAGACTCGAATTTTCCCTTGCGCGTAGGATTCCCTCTCTTTGTAAGCAATGTCGTCCATTGGCTCGCCGGGCGCCGCGCGGAGAACGAGACCGAACTGAGGGCAGGTGAGACCTTCATCCCCGTCGGAGACGAGAGTATTTCGCGGGATCCGATAACCCAGGCAACGGAAGACCAGCCTCCACCGGTCATTGATGGGCCTCTCAAGCTGACGAGGAACGGGCTTTACAAGGTGCGCGGGCCTTTTCGATCTCGATGGCTTGCCATCAATACCGCGGATGCCGCGGAATCCGATCTGCGCCGCGCGGAAGGCACGACCAACGAGGTTCCCGCGCTGAGCCGAAGCTGGGGGGCCCTGCAATCATGGCGCTGGCTCGCGCTGGCGGCCGCGATTCTCATCGTCACCGAGTGGTTTCTGCATCATCGCCGCGTCACGGAATAAGGACGATCTTGCCGCGCGCATTGGGCGCCATCACCGCACGGTGGGCTTCGGCAGCTGAGGCAAGCGGGAAGCTTCGGCCAACCACGGGAGAAACACGACGGGCTCTGAGATGTTCGCCGAGCGTTTTGTAGATTGCGGCGAGGTCTGCCGCCGTCGCGTTGGGAAGGACCATGCCCCGAATATCGGCATCCCTCATCATGGCATCACGCGGGTTGATTTCGATGTTGCCCCGGCTCCCGATCACGATCACGCGCCCGTTCAGGGCTAACAATCGGAGATCCTCGCCGAGGTTGACGTTTGCGAGCATCTCCAGAATGCAATCGACGCCGCGTCCGCCTGTCGCGTCAAGGATCGCCTGCCGATAACCGGAATCCCTGTGATCAAAGACTTGATCCGCACCCAACTCCCGGACTGCTTGACGGCCCTCGGGAGAGCCCCCGGTGCCGAAGACTCGGATCTGCATGGCGCGCGCGAGTTCGACGGCAGCGGTGCCCACGCCGCCGGTGGCCCCGTGAACCAGCACCGTCTCCCCTGCGCGCACCGCTGCCCGATGAAATAAGGCCCGATGAGCGGTGGCATAGGGCACACCAAGCGCAGCGCCCTGGGCAAACGTCGCGACCTCCGGAAGCGGATGCACCTGCTCCCGTGTGCAAAGCGCGGCTTCCGCGTATGTTCCCGTGATCGAGCCTGAAAGGAACACGCGCTCTCCCGGCTTGACGGCATCCACAGCCGACCCGACCGCGGCAACGACCCCGGCACCATCGCTGCCGGGGGTGTAGGGCAATCGTGGCTTGCGGGCATAGGTGCCCGCGCGGATATATGTCTCCACCGGATTAACCCCGGCCGCACGAATGCGGACGAGGATCTCGTCGTCGGAGGCCTTGAGGTCCGGCAGCTCGACGAGCTGCATTACTTCCGGTTCGCCAAATTCCTCGACTCGAATCGCCTTCATCGCATGCGAACCATAGACGCGTGATCCCGCCTTGCAATAAAGACGAGGATACCGCCAAGAAATCGCTTGCCAGTTTCAGCATGCCGGGGCGAAAATAAGCTGTCGGCGTAGTGGAACCCCCAGACCGCACACCGGCGAAAGGCAGTCAATGAAACGCGGCTCGCTCCTCCACTCGTTGGGCATCTGGGTTTCTTCTTTCACATCCATCTTCGCCGGCCACAGCCTTATGGCCAAGGGTGACAGCATCAAAGAGCTGACCAAGACCAGTAAGAAACTGCGACCGAGCCAGTCGCAAACCGCCGGCGAAGGCGCCACTCCTCCCGCACCGGAAGAATGGGGCGATCAGCCATCGGATACCGCGGATCGCTATCCCTGGAAGAAGACCATCGTGACCACAACTTTCTGGGTCGGCGAAAAGCCGACGCAGAATAACCCGGTCCCCAATCACAAGAGCAGCTGGGATGCAAACTGGGCCGAGAACTATGGCGGGACTGACACGCCCGATCGAAACGGCCGCACCAATGACTTCATCCCGGCCGGTTTCATCCCAAGGCAAAATCCGTTCTATGTCGCCCTTCCCTACAACGACATGACCTCCAAGGGACACAAGTCCGAAGCCAAGCAAGTGATCCCATGGTTTCATAAGGACTACAAGGGACCGGGAAAGTCCGT
>DASTFP010000271.1:0-5952 GCA_035719865.1 Terrimicrobiaceae bacterium
GCGGATGGCTGCGCGGGGAGGATTATGAGGTGTGCGGCGCGCGAGGCAACGCTTGCGGAGCGTTGGTGGTTTCCCGCCATGGCTGCGCGCCCGCGATGCCCACCCCCATGGAGCTTGACTATTTTCTGCAACAAGCTGCAGCCAATCCGGAGCGAATCCGCCGCCCGGATCGGGACGGCACGCTGGCACATCTGCACCGGGTGACAGTTCCGCGTCCGCGCTGGGAGGAGCTGTATATCTTTGCCTTTGATCACCGGAGTCAGGTCGCCGAGCTGGCACGAAAGGCCGGGGCTCCGGAGGGCCGGATTCCCGCGCTAAAGAGGTTATTGGTCGAGGCGGTAGCCTCCGTGGAACGCGAGAGGACTGAGTACGCGGGCAAGCTGGGCATCCTTGCCGATGAGACCTACGGGCAGGATGCTCTCAACGCCGCCACGGGTCGGGGATGGTGGATCGGAAGGCCGGTTGAGTTGCCCGGGTCCAATCCCCTGCAATTTGAACACGGACGGTCTATTGGAACCAACTTGATTTCCTGGCCGAAGGAGCATGTTGCCAAATGCCTTGTCTTTTATCACCCGGACGATCCGGACGCGCACCGCCTCGAACAGGAAGCCCAAGTGCGCGCGCTTTACGAGGCGACGCATGTCAGCGGCCACGAGCTGTTGCTGGAGGTGATTCCGCCCAAAGATCGCGCCGAGCCCGACACCGTCTACCGATCCCTGAAGCAGTTCTACGATCTGGGCATCAGGCCCGAGTGGTGGAAGCTGGAATCAATGACCGCCGCGCAGTGGCGCTCCATCGATGCGTTGATCGCCGAACGCGATCCCTATTGCCGTGGGGTGCTGCTTCTGGGGCTGAGCGCGCCGGTTGAAAGACTGGCCGAAGGCTTTAGAGAAGCGGTGGAATCCACCACTTGCCGGGGCTTCGCGGTGGGACGCACCATTTTCGAAAAACCCAGCCTGGCGTGGCTCGCAGGAGAAATCGACGACGACACCCTGATTGCCCGCGCGCGGGAAACCTTCGAGACCCTAATTAGACTTTGGCGCGAAGCGCACAAGGACGCCCCCGCCAAAGCAAAGAAAACGATCCTTGAGGAATGTGCAGCATGAATGAGACAGCGACCGTTTCAGAGACTCCAACATCTTCCAAGCGCGGGACCGTGCGGCTGACCACCGCGCAGGCGCTCGTGCGTTACCTTGCCGGCTTGCGCACGCGACTTGAGGGCCCTCAGGGAGATGAAGTCGTGCCGCTCTTCGGAGGAGTTTTCGCTATCTTCGGCCACGGGAACGTGGCCGCCCTCGGAGAGGCCCTTTACCAGCATCGGGATCGGCTGCCAACTTTCCGGGCGCACAACGAACAAGGAATGGCGCATGCCGCGATCGCCTATGCCAAGGCACACTTCCGGCGCCGGATGATTGCTTGCTCCAGCTCGATCGGGCCTGGGGCGACCAATTTTGTGACGGCAGCGGCGCTGGCGCATGTCAATCGCCTGCCGGTGCTTTTCATCCCCGGCGATATCTTTGTTTCTCGCGATCCCGATCCGGTGCTCCAACAGGTGGAGGACTTCGGCGACGGCACGGTTTCGGCTAACGACTGCTTTCGGCCCGTTTCGCGCTACTTCGATCGAATCATTCATCCCTCCCAATTGATTACGGCGCTTCCGCGCGCCGTTCGCACCCTGACCGATCCCGCCCTCTGCGGGCCGGTCACCCTCGCGATGCCCCAGGATGTGCAGGCCGATGCCTTTGACTATCCCGCTGAGTTTTTCGAGACGCCGATCATCGAGTTTCGAGCCGTGCCGCCGAGCGAGGGCGAACTGGCTGCGGCGGTGCGCGCAGTGATGGCGGCAAAGCGCCCCGTTATCATCGCGGGCGGCGGGGTGCTTTACGGCGCGGCTTGGGAGAGCTTGCGCGCTTTTGCCGAGCGACACGGTGTGCCGGTTTGCGAGACGCAGGCCGGGAAAAGCTCCCTCCCCTGGGATCATCCCCTGCAGCTTGGGTCGGTGGGAGTCACCGGTTCGCCCGCATCCAATGCCCTCGCCAGCGAAGCCGATCTAATCCTCGCCGTCGGCACGCGCCTGCAGGACTTTACCACCGGATCGAACTCACTCTTCACCAAAGCCCGGCTCGTCAGTCTCAACGTCAACGGCTTCGATGCCGCCAAGGCGCGTGGCATCTCCTTGCAGGCCGACGCTCGGCTTGGCCTGGAGGCCCTCTCCAAAGCGCTGCCGCACTGGCGGGCCGAGGCGACCTGGACCGACCGCGCCAAGGAAGAGGCGGCCGCGTGGCGCTCGAAGACGGATTCCATCACTCAGCGTCGCGACCTGGCAGCCGGAGAACTGCCCTACGACGGTGAGGTCATCGGGGCGGTGCAGCGCTCAAGTCCGCAATCCACCACCACCGACATCGCGGTCTGCGCCGCCGGAACGCTCCCGGCGGAATTGCACAAGCTCTGGCGCACGTCAACCCCCGGCGGCTACCACATGGAGTACGGCTATTCCTGCATGGGCTACGAGATCGCGGGCGCCTTGGGGGTCAAGATGGCCCGGCCGGATCGCGAAGTTATCGTGATGGTGGGCGACGGCAGTTACCTGATGCTCAACAACGAAATCGCCACTTCGGTGATGATCGACAAGAAGCTGATCATCGTGCTTCTCGACAATCGCGGCTACGGATGTATCAACCGTCTGCAGCAAAGTTGCGGAAGCAAGCCCTTCAACAACATGCTCGTTGACAGCCTGCAGTTCGGACAGGGCGCGCCCAACGTCGATTTCGCGGCCAACGCGGCCTCGCTCGGCGCCCTCTCCGAGAAAGTAGCCAATATTCCGGAGCTGGAAGCCGCGCTTCAACGGGCCCGCGCCGCCGATCGCACCTACCTGATTTGCATCGACACCGATGATACCCGCACCACCAAGGAGGGGGGCTGGTGGTGGGAGGTGGCAGTCCCGGAGGAATCGCCCAGTGAATCCGTCCAAAAGGCTCGCGCCTCTTACCTGCGTGGAAAAGAAACCCAAAAACGATAATGAACCTGATTGTCAAACCCAAGAAAGGTTCCAAGGAGATCGTGTCGGTGACACCGGCCTCGGCGGGATGGCGCTATATCACCTTCTCGGCCCATCAATTGGCTCCGGGCGAAACACTCGCCCTTTCGGACAGCTCCAACGAACTGTGCGCGGTCGTCCTGAGCGGCATTGTTTCCGCGCAGACCGAGGGCCACGATTGGAAGGAGATCGGCGGACGGATGAGCGTTTTCGAAGATGCCTCGCCCTATGCGGTCTATATCCCGCCCCGGGCCAAACTCACCATCACCGCCAAGACCGATGCCGAAATCGGTGTGGCCGGAGGTCCCGCAAAAGGTGAGCTGCCCGCCCGGCTCATCGAGCCCGGAGCCATGCGGCGCAGTGTGCGCGGCAAGGGCACCAACACCCGCTATGTCTGCGATATTCTTCCGCAGGATGAACCCGCGGAATCTGTCCTGGTCGTCGAAGTAAGGACACCGAGCGGAAACTCCTCAAGCTACCCTCCGCACAAACACGACATAGACAATATCCCCAAGGAAAGCCTGCTGGAGGAAACCTACTATCATCGCATCAACCCGCCGCAGGGCTTTGTATTCCAGCGTGTCTACAGCGACTCACGCGACCTTGACGAGTCCTTGGCCGTTGAGGATCGTGACGTCGTTCTGGTGCCTCGCGGATATCACCCCGTCGTCGTCCCTCACGGCTACGAATCCTATTACTTCAACGTCATGGCGGGTCCAAAGCGCGTCTGGCATTTCTACAACGACCCGGCCCACGAATGGATCCTCTCCGCCGCCTGAGCGAATCCCGAAAAACCTAAGCATTATCCGCTATGTCAACGAAAACCTTGGAAGCAAAAGAATCAGAGCCGGAGCGCTCAACATCCGGCCGCATCGAGCATTTTATCAACGGCAAACACGTCCGTGGCGGAGGAAGAACCAGTGACGTATTCAACCCGGCGACCGGGGAAGTCATCGCCAAGGTCGCTTTGGCATCCGCGGCGGAAGTTGACGCTGCGGTTTCCGCCGCGCGCGAGGCTTTTCCCGCCTGGTCGAAACTCTCGGCGCTGAGGCGCTCGCGGTTCCTTTTCCGATTCAAAGCGCTCCTCGACAAGCATCATGACGAGCTCGCGGCGATCATCACCCGCGAGCACGGCAAGATTTTCTCCGACGCCAAGGGAGAGGTTGTCCGCGGCATGGAAGTGGCTGAGTTCGCCTGCGGCATCCCTCACCTGCTTAAAGGGCAGCACAGCGACGAGGTAGGCGGAGGCATCGACAACTGGAGTGTGCGCCAGCCGTTGGGCGTCGTGGCGGGGATTACCCCATTCAACTTTCCTTGCATGGTTCCGATGTGGATGTTTCCGATGGCTATTGCCTGCGGAAATACCTTTGTTTTGAAGCCCTCCGAGCGCGATCCCTCAGCCTCAATCCGGATCGCGGAATTGCTTAAGGAAGCGGGATTGCCGGATGGCGTCGTCAATGTGGTGCAAGGTGACAAGGTCGCGGTCGATGCCCTGATCGAGCACCCGCACGTCTCGGCGCTCTCGTTCGTGGGCTCGACGCCAATTGCCGAATACATCTACCGGGAAGCAACCAAACGAGGCAAGCGAGTCCAGGCCCTCGGCGGAGCCAAGAATCATCTCGTGGTAATGCCGGACGCTGATCTCGACCATGCCGCAGACGCGCTTCTCGGCGCGGCCTACGGCTCGGCGGGAGAGCGGTGCATGGCGATTTCCGTGGCGGTGGCGGTCGGCAAGTCAGCCGACAAGCTCGTGCAAAAGCTCAAGCCGCGGGTCGAAGCCCTGAAGATTCGTGAAGGCATGGACCCCGACGCCGAGATGGGACCGGTTGTCACCGCGGTGCACAAGACGAAGATCGAAAGCTACATCGAGGACGGTGTGAAGTCCGGCGCGAAACTCGTCGTCGACGGGCGCGGATTCAAGGCGCCGGGTCACGAGAGTGGGTTCTTCCTTGCCGGGACGCTCTTCGATAATGTCACGCCCGAGATGCGCATCTACAAGGAGGAGATCTTCGGACCGGTCCTTTGCGTGGTGCGCGTGCCCAACTTCGAGAGCGCGATTGAGCTGATCAACAAGCACGAATTCGGTAATGGCGTTTCGTGCTACACGCGCAACGGAGGAACGGCCCGTGAATTTGCCCGTCGCGTCCAGATCGGCATGGTCGGCATCAACGTGCCGATTCCCGTGCCTTTGGCCTGGCATTCTTTCGGCGGATGGAAGCGCTCGCTCTTCGGTGATCACCACATCTATGGCGAGGAAGGAATCCGCTTCTACACACGCTACAAGAGCATTATGCAGCGCTGGCCGGCGGGTGAACCCGCCGCCATTGAGAAGCTTTATACCTCCGGAACCGAGGGCGACACTTCCACCGATCCTGGCACGTCACCAGGGGCACAGTTCGTGATGCCAACGAACTAGGCGGAGGTTCAGTGCCAGGGCAGTAAACGAAGTCGCATGGACTAAGCCCGATCCAACGAGAATCGGAAGGCCTTCGAGCAGCCAGGCCGAAGATTTGATTCTCGCGTGACGAGGTGGCAGCCGGTGCGCGGTGCGGCGCTCTATCGCCCTTTGAGGAACTGAGCGGAGGCCATTGTCCTCCGGTTTCGCGTCTGCGAAAATCCGTCTCGATCTCCGTTGAGTCGGCCAGGGAAGCTGTCTTAGAGCGGTTCTCGTAGGAAGTTTCCGAAATGTTGCAGCGCCGAAGCGTCCGGGGAGCATGCGCGTCCTCGCGTGTGGTGTTCGGCGCCTGGCCGAACAAAGCTTTCCGGCGGGACGCCGGAAAATCGCACGCGGGGACGCGTGCGCTCCCCGGATCCCAGGCAAAGCGATCGTTAAACCAAGGCGTCGTGCAGGATCTCGGCCGGATGCAACGCGATGCGACCGGTGCCATCTTTGATCTGATGCCGGCAGCTTGTTC
>DASTFP010000272.1:0-6665 GCA_035719865.1 Terrimicrobiaceae bacterium
CGTCTTGTACCGTAAGCGGGCCCCGAATTGGCAGACTTTCCGATTGACGCGAAGTCTTCGAGATCGCACATGGGTCCCGAAAAGTTTTGTTTTTCGAAACATTTTCCTAGTCGACGAGCGTATGAATGTACATGAGGGAGAGGCTATTCGGTGGCACCGGTCGGGAACGACTGGCGGCGCAGAACTGTATCCTCTCGCCCCAGCAACAGATAAGATTGCACTTCCTTTGTCTCGTCCGAGAGCACAGGCTTGATAAGCTGGCGTGGCATTTGAACGGTATCCGCCGGGCAATTCGGTTTTCCGCCAACGTGTTTGCTTCCGCGGACGGGGAGTCTTTCCGCGGCAGGAGCTAGGCTGAAGGTCGCAGCAGACCGACGGCGGCACTCCTCGCGAGATGAGGAGACTTCGATTTTCGGAATAGATGGGTCACCGTCGTTTTCTCGAGGTTTTCTTGCGAATCTGATGGTCCGGGTCAGCAGGCGCCTTCTCGTCCACATCCGGCTGCGGATTGACCATCGCATCGGGCGCAAGGCTCTTGACGGGCGGGAGGACATCTTTGAACGCGCTGCCATAGATATCCAAGGCCGTGAGAAAGAGTCCGCAGACGACGGGTCCGACGATAAATCCGATGGGACCAAAGAGAAACAGTCCTCCCAGGGTGCCGATGAGAATCAGGAGGTCTGGCATCTCGGCGTCCTTGCCGACAAGTGTCGGGCGTAAGAAATTGTCGATGGTTCCGACCACGCCGGCGCACCAGATCCCAAGCAAGATCGCGGCAAGAGGGGAGCCGGTCACGAATAAATAGATCACCGCAGGCACCCACACCAGGGCCGCCCCGACAGCCGGGATGACCGAGAGAACCACCATGATCGTACCCCAGAAAGCCGCCCCATCGATTCCGGCGAAGTAGAAGGCAACTCCCGCGAGCACCCCCTGGATCAGGCCAATCAAGAGGGTGCCTTTGATCGTGGCTCTCGTAACAGAGACGAACCTTTGGAGCATTCGGACTTCGTCTTCATGACGGAGGGGCATGTAGTAGAAGATCCTTTGCAAGATCGATACGCCATCCTTGAGAAAGAAGAACATGGCATACAGCATGACAAAGAACTGGAGAAAAAATCCGGCTGTTCCGGCGGTGAATGCGGATGCCCAGCTTACGAGAAAGCCTCCCGCTGCCTTGGCCGCCGTTCCGACGCTGTTTACGATTTCTTCACGGCTTGGCAAGAGGTCACTGGCCCATGGGAAGTGCTCGACCAGCCAGGCTTGAACATCGAGGGAACTTGCCACCCCGAATCGCTCTTGGAGCCAGGGAATCGCTTGCTCACTTACGCTCAATGCCTGCGTAACTACTAAGCCCAGGAGGGCGCTGAGCGGTCCTACCACGACGAGAAAAAGAATCAGGAGTGTTGCGGCGGACGCTAATGATCTCCGTCCTCGGAAGAGCCGCACCAGGGAGCGAAAGAGCGGGTGGCAGAGGCCCGCCAGGATCGCTCCGATCAGCAGAGCTTGAAGAAACGGCCACACCACCGCCCCGAACAGGGCGGAAATCGCCAGCACCAGAATGAGCACAAACGCTGTTCGAAACCTTTCGCTGTTGATTTTGGCAGATTCCATAAGTTTGCGCGCCCAGTGAAGAGACCAAGCCCATTTAAGGACACCAATTCAATTTAGGCAGCATTTTCCTGGAATCGAAGAGATTGCTCGCGCGGAGTTCGCGCGAGTTCGCAAGGGTTTGAAAGATCCTAAAGTCCGGCACGATTCAAGCGGCCTCGGCTTCCCAAATGCTCTTCCTGATGTTGTTCTAGCACCTTCTCGATGAAAGCTACTAATCGAGCCTCTCTCGGCAGCGCCCTTGGGGCCCTCGGAATAGTGTATGGCGACATAGGAACCTCGGTGCTCTATGCATTCCGGGAGTGCCTTTCGCAAGGGATAGGTGGCCAGGAAGGCGTCTTGGGAGTCTTGTCGTTGATTATTTGGACCCTCACCTTGCTCGTGACGATCAAGTATCTCACCTTTGTCACCCGTGCGGATAACCAAGGGGAAGGGGGAATTCTTGCGCTTCTCGCACTTGCGTTCCCGCAAGATGCCGACGGGGCGCGAAGGTCGAAGTTGACGATCCTGGCAATAGCGATGGGGGTTGGCGGTGCATCCCTTCTCTACGGGGACGGGGTCATTACACCCGCCATTTCGGTCCTCGCGGCGACTGAGGGCCTGAGCGTTGCCGCTCCGTGGTTGGCGCCGTTTACGGTTCCTGTGACTGTGATAATTCTCATTGCCCTCTTCAGCTTTCAGAAGCGAGGTACCGAATCTGTCGCGCGACTCTTCGGGCCGGTCATGCTGGTGTGGTTCCTGACCCTCGCAGGAACCGGAGTCGCCCAGATTGCCAGGCATCCCAGTGTTCTCGAGGCGATCAATCCGCTCCACGCCGTGAGCTTCCTGCTCTCAGAGAGTGGGGGCGCTTTGGTAATTCTGGGAAGTATCTTTCTGGTGGCGACGGGCGCCGAGGCCCTCTATGCGGATTTGGGTCATTTCGGGCGAAGGCCAATCGCTCTTGCCTGGTATTGGGTCGTATTTCCCTCGCTTCTGTTGAACTACCTCGGGCAAGGCGCGCTGATCTTGCAGGATCCAAGCGCGCGCGAGAATCCCTTTTTCCATATGGTACCAGGCTGGCTCCTTTGGCCGCTCATTGTGCTGGCTACGGCGGCCACTGTCATTGCCTCGCAAGCGCTCATTTCCGGAGCCTTCTCTCTCACCATGCAAGCCGTGCAAATGGGGTATGTGCCCTTCATTAACATCCGGCACACTTCTCACGAAGAGCGCGGTCAAGTTTATATTCCTCAGATCAATACTCTGCTCGCCGTGGGGTGCATCGCGCTGGTTATCGGCTTCAGGAGTAGCGATGCCCTTGCCAGCGCTTACGGGATCGCGGTGACTTTGGCCATGATTTCCACAACGTTGCTGTTCTATTTCGCTGCCCGCCGCTTGTGGAACTGGAGCGTCCGTCGAGCCGGCGCGCTCTGCGGTGTCTTTCTCCTGGTAGAGGGATCATTCCTTGTCGCCAACAGCACCAAGGTAGTTGAAGGCGGCTGGTTGCCTCTGGCGATCGGCGTGGCGGTGTTCCTGTTGATGACGACATGGAAAAAGGGCCGCCACCTTTTGCGCGTAAACTCACCGCCAATGCTCTCGCTGAGAGACCTGATCGTCTCGACGACGGCGCTCGGGCGGGAATCCGGCCTTCCAGCGCGGGTGCCGGGCACTGCGCTCTTCCTCTCGGCGCGCCCTGTTGGGGCTCCAATGTCGCTCCTGCACAATCTTAAGCACAATCGAGTGCTCCATGAGCGCAACATTGTGCTCACAGTGGTTACCGTCCGGGTTCCTCACGTCCCCAGAGCCGAGCGCGTGGAGATCAAGAACCTGCCTGAAAACTTCTTCCGAATCATCGCTCATTTTGGCTTCATGGAGACTCCGGCGATGAGTGAAATCATTGCATCCTGTGCCGCGAAGAACTTCGTCATCGATGAGCAGAAGACGAGCTTTTTTCTAGGGCTGGAAACAATTGTCTGCACCAACAAACCCGGCATGACACGGTGGAGGGGGCATCTCTTTGCCGCGATGAGCCGGCACGCTCAAAAACCCGCCGAGTTTTTCAAGCTGCCTGTCAATCGCGTGATAGAACTCGGCCAGCGCGTAGAGATCTAGCGGAACCCCACTCGTTCCTGGAGATTTTCTATTGTGCAAGTGGTGTTTCGGAAGACGCGATTTAAAATACGCATAGAACATAAAAACAGTATATAAATAGCACAGATACAGTCGACAAGTATCATCGAATAATCCATCTCTTCGAAATTCTGGAAAATGCTTAAATCAGCTCGTTATCCCGTGTATATTCGACGGGTCAATGGGGCTTTGTGCGTCCAAGTGTAGGGGACCGATCGAACCATTGGAGCAAGGCCTTAACCAAACCCATTTTTAATCATGATCTTCGTCTTCATTGTGGGGTTGGCCCTCTGTGTATTTGCTGGGGCACTGGTGAAATACGCCGTGGAGAAGACCGTTTCGCAGGAGGGCTCCCGCAGGTGCGCCGGGGGTCGCTGTGGTGAGTTTGGGTGGGCCCTCATGAGAAAAGACGATGACTCTTGCCACGTCATCTGTATCAAGTGCGGATGGATGAGCCATTTTGACACCAAAAAGTGGCACGGAGTTCAGTGAGTCGTATGCGCGCTACGCGCGTGAAAAGCGTTCGCTGGGACCAAGGCGCCTGCCGCGATCCCGATCAGCGGCTCCCTGACTTTTTGGAGTGGCGCCTCCAGTATTTTAGCCAAGCCTGATGATCCTTGCGTGTCGCCTTTTCCATTCTCGCCGACGCCGTTACCAACCAGTCTTCCCCCACCTGTCGGCGCAAGCCCTCCAATGCGGTCTCGAGTTCTTTGGGACTTCGGCTGCCAAGGTGAACATTCGCGGTTTCGAATCCCATCGCGTTCAGCAGGGGCGCAGCGAAGATCAGGTGAGATTCCTCCCTGGAGGCGGGTAGTTCTATCTTGAGCGCCTCCGGTGCCGCTTGACGAATCAGCCAGCGATCGTGGACCTGGAGGCACGGATCAGGACTTCGCACGATCCGCTGCAGCAGTGTTCCTGCAAGAGAGATCGCTGCCGGCCGCATTTCGAGCCAGGAAAGGGCGGAAGGAACCAGCGCTTTGGCTTCGCGAGCGATGTAATCGGCGTCACCGCGTTTCAGCGCAGCCATGAACCGGCGGCGTCCAAGACTTCCGAGTCCAGTGGGTTTTCGTTGTCTGCGATAGACCGGCGTGCTCCCACGCGGAAACGCCGGACGAAAAGCGTCCTCCAGTCCGCGTGGGAGTTCTTTCGCGGCGATCTCTGGGTTATCGTCATCATTGAATCTTTCCGCCCAGTAACTCGGCGGGGGCTTGGTCGCGAAACTGACAAAGGCCAGCAGTTCGCGACGCTCCTCCGCCTCGAGAAGGATCGGCGCGCCAGCGGCCTCGAGTCCGTCCTGATAACCCGCGAGCAAGAGATGGGAAACCTGGTTCCGCGGGACTTCGATTTCCACTGCCTCGGCGGCTAGAATGATGCTTGTGGCGAGCCGCACGAGATCAAGGGTGAACGGCACCTGGCAGGCTTCGTCGAAATCATTGATGCCCCACACGAGCCGGCTTCGCGAATCGCGCCAGATGCCAAAGTTTTCGATATGGAGATCTCCTACTGCGAGGAGGACGTCTTCATGCCGGCTGTGGAGGTAATCGCACTCCTTGCGCCATCGCTGAAGCCATCGATAAAACGTTCCGCGAAGAAACGGAAAGGGATTCGAAGCCATCCGGGCATGCTTCACATCGAGTCGCCGGTTTTGCAGATCGGTCTGATCCGCCAGCCACGACTCGTAGAATAGAGTGGACTCAATAACGTTCAAGGTAGTGGAGATCGATGGAACCCGGGAGCAGGAGCGCGTTCCATTTTACTGTCCGAGCCCGTCTCACGCGTCCTGGATTTCGGTGCACCGTATCCTTCGATGAAGGAGTCAAGCCTAAGCTGGTGCCGTCTTCAACCTCCTGGAGCTTGAAGGCAGCCATGGTCCAGCGCGGATCCACCCATTCCCAGAAGTAGAGCCCTTCCGCTGTTACGGAAATGTCACAATATACGTGTCCACGTGAAAGGCTCCCCGGATATCTTAAGAGGGCCCTTTCGAAGGGACGATTGAAACCGAACCTCGTCATGAGACCCGCCGATTCCTCGCGAAAACTTGCCTTGTCGGTAATCGCGATCTGCTCGCTCAGTGTAAGCGTAGCCGATCTTCCGGCTGAAGTGGCGGTCGTGAAGATTGACGGCTCAAGCACCGTATATCCGATCATGAGACTTGCCGCTCAGGCATTCGAAGAGCAAACGGGTGGCAAAGCGAGGGTCAATGTTGCCTTCTCCGGGACAACCGGTGGCTTTCGCAAGTTTTTGGAAGGAGAAGTCGACATTGCCGATGCGTCGCGTCCGATTCTGAAAGCGGAAATGGAAGAGGCGAGGGCCCGCGGGGTCGAATATCTGGAGATCCCCATCGCCTACGACGCCCTGACCATCGCCGTCCATCCCGAGAATACCTGGGCGGAATCCATCAAGGTTTCGGAATTGAAGAGACTCTGGGAGGCAACGTCCGAAACGAAGGTCACGAATTGGAATCAGATTCGCCCCGAGTGGCCTGATGCCGAACTCAAACTGTATGGGCCCGGTCGGGATTCAGGGACATTTGACTATTTCTCGGAGGTCGTCATCGGAAAAAGGAATGGTCTCCGGAGGGACTACATCGATAGCGAGGACGACACGGTCCTCGTCCGCGGAATTGCCAACGATAAGTTTGCGCTCGGTTTCATTCCCTACGCCTATTTTTCGGATGCCGAAGGCAAGCTCAAAGCTTTGGCGATTGAATGGGATTACGATGCCCTTAACGGCAGGCAGGTTAAGAGCGCGCCCGTCTACCCCTCAAATAGAGCCGTGAATCAGGGCCATTACATCCCCTTCGCGCGACCGCTGTTTCTGTATGTCAGTGTCCCGTCGCTCGCGAAGCCCTACCTGAGAGATTTTCTAATCTTTTTCCTGAAGAATGCGGGAACTATATCAGCAAGGTCAATTACCTCCCGCTTTCAGAGATCGCCTATCGGACTGCG